>JAGHSU010000037.1 GCA_018065685.1 Candidatus Methanocorpusculum equi
TTGAGGCAGTGATCTATTGGCAGAATTATATCAAACCACACAAGAGTCTGGAGGGAAAAACACCGGGAGAGGTGTTCTGGTATTCATTCAAGCCGGAAAGAATCCTGAACTACGTGAACAGCTGGTTCTGGGCTGCATGTGATGGATGCGATTCAGAATCGGATAAATACTGAACTAATTTCTGGATACTACATGACGGAGAATACCGTGAAACTGATATTGCCGCAGAATACTGTCAGGCAGTTGAAACAGCAGGAACCCCGACAGATGATATCATCTTCAAAACGATTTCCGCGGCAAAAGTAGCGTCCATTCTGCATAAAGGTCCCTATGAGTCTCTTGGTTCTGCTTATGCATATGTCATGAAATGGATTGAAGACAACGGATACGCCTGCTGCGATTTTCCGAGAGAATCATACATAGATGGAATCTGGAATAAGGAATCGCCTGAGGAGTGGCTTACCGAGATTCAGGTTCCTGTTGAGTTTGTGAAAAATTAAGGTAACTATTCAGCCCTGTTCTTTATCATCCGGTAACAGAGAGCGGATACGGGCTGAATGGTTACGATAAAAGGCAGAAACGAAAAACAAGATAGTAAGATACGACAAATACTATTACTATCTATGCCGGAGCATCCGCTGATTTACTTAAATAATGCCGCAACAACCTGGCCGAAGCCGCCGGAGGTAACAGAAGCCGTACAGGAGGCACTTTCCCTTCCGGCGTTCGGGACCGGGCGGACCGCAGGAACGGAAGGGACCGACTACGTCTCCCTCGCACGGGAAAAGACTGCACAGCTTTTCAACGCGGAAGAAGATGAGATCTGTTTTACGCACAATGCAACGGATGCCCTAAACCTCCTGATACGGGGCTTCATCGAAAAGCACCCGCACTGTCATGTGCTGACAACCGCCCTTGACCACAACTCGGTCCTGCGGCCCCTTCACGAGTTTGCAAAGCGTGGGGATATTACACTCTCGGTCATTCCGATTGACAAAAAGACTGGGACCATATCCCCGAAAGCAGCGGCGGATGCCGTAACGGACGAGACAAAACTTATAGTGATGAACCATGCAGGAAATGTCACGGGGGCTGTGCAGGATGTCAGAGAGACCGCACGGCTGCTTCACAAAGAGGACATCTTCCTGATAGCAGACGGCTCGCAGTCTGCAGGACACATCAGATGCGACCTCAAAAGCCTCGGAGCCGACGCATTTGTCTTTACCGGACACAAGGCGCTGTTCGGGATTACAGGCACCGGAGGATTCCGGATTCAGGAATCCCGTTCGGAGGAGATTGAGCCTGTCCGGTTCGGCGGGACCGGCACTCTCTCCGGGAATCTTTATCAGCCGCGGGAGATGCCTGAGCGGTTCGAGGCGGGAACGCAGAACTTCACAGGGCTTGCCGCCCTTGCTGCAGGAATATCCTATATCGAAAAACGCGGCATCGACGAAATCCATGAGCAGGGGATGCGCCAGAGTGCATTTCTTATCTCCGAACTGAAGGAAGAGGAAAACATCGTTATCCACAATGAACACCCGAAGGTGCATGTCATCTCCTTTGCGATAGACGGTTTATGTCCGGATGACATCGGATTTATTTTGTCCAGGAAGTACGGGGTTGTGACGCGGACCGGGCTTCATTGCGCCCCGCTGGTCCATGAGGCAATTGACGGCGGACACGGCAGTGTCCGGATGAGTCTCTCTGCCCTGACCACCGATGAGGAGTGCGAAGCGGCGGCAGCGGCAGTGCGGGAGGTGGCAGAGCGTGCGGCTTCTTCAGTCCGTTCAGCATAAGGCATGTGCCGACGGTACCTATATGAAAGAGTATACGCTTGATGAACCGCTCTCCGCAGACTTTTTTGAATACCTGAAGCATTTCGGACGGGTGGAGGCGCTTGAGGCCTTAGGTGACGGATATTACAATTTCACGAAGGAGGGGTGGTTTTCGATTAAGGGATTTGCCGGGGACACGTCGGTTGAGGTACGGTTTACCCGGGATGTGATGGATATGGTGTCCGGATTTTTGCGGATGCTTTTTCTGCGGTACCGCCCGGGGAGCGGTCAGAACGGAGCGGATATTGCAGGGCTGAAGGAGAAAGAGAAGGCGCTTGAGGAGCAGATAAAGCGGATGAAGGGGAGGTAGAGGGATGCAACTGCTTATTACCTGGCGAGAGACCAGTTGCCGCTGATGCCGGATAAAGAGCACATCCTTACACAACACATTTCATCTTAAAGAACCAACAATATAACACTATCACAGAGGAACATGAGAGAACCCGAAGATCTGCTTGATGAACTGAATACCGTTGATGAACATCAGCAAATAGAAGCGAAAACAGTATCGGACAATCTTGGAGAGTCCATACTGGGTACAATCAGCGCCTTCTCCAACGAACCGGATCTTGACGGCGGATACATCATCCTCGGAGTGGCACGTGATTCGAAAACGAACAAATACCATCCTGCCGGGGTAAACAACCCTGACAAAATACAGACCGAACTTGTATCAGCATGTGCAAACAGGTTCTCAATAAATATCCGCCCGGAAATCACAGCAAAAGACGTGAACGGAAAAACCGTCATTGTTGTTTATATTAGAGAGGTGAGCCCGTCATTAAAACCCGTTACCTTCGAACGAAAAACCGGAGGAAAAACCCATCAGAAAATACGAACCGTCGCCTACAGGAGAATAGGCTCATCAGACGTTCTCTGCACACGGGAAGATTACGATGAATTCGTCTCGTTAAAACAAAACAGACCCTATGATGAAACGCTGCTCCCCGGAGTATCCTTAAGCGACATAAATCCGGGTGCGATTGCAGAATACCGCAGACTACGCAAAGAATACGACCCTTCCGCATCAGAATTAGCATTCCCGGATTCAGACCTCCTAGTATCTCTTCACTGTGCCGAACGAAAAGACGACGTGGTCATTCCTACAATCGCAGGCCATATCCTATTCGGAACAAACTCTGTATTGCGGAGATTCTTCCACTTAACCAGAATCGACTACATCCGGACAAAAACACGGCAGCATCGGGAGTTTTCTGACGAAGACTCCTACTATACGCTGGAATTTCGGGAAGCGGTGTTTACCATGTTTCCTAAAGTGGAAGCAGCAATTATGGGCAACATTGAACGTGAGATGATATTCTCCCCGGATAAACTCACCCGTGAAGAACGTCCGGTTATCCCGTACAAAGCAGTCAGAGAGGCATTAGTTAATGCAGTAATGCACCGGGACTACCGACAAAACGGTCCGACAACTATCATTCAGTACCCTGACAGGATTGAGTTCTTCAATCACGGACACTCATTGAAACCAGTCGGGACATACGGGGAGTATGGAAATTCAAAAACACGGAATCCTGAAATTGCAGCAGTACTTCACGAAACACAGTATGCAGAAAATAAAGGGACAGGTATCCCGAAAATCTGGAATTATCTGAAGAAAGCAAATCTGGAGGAGCCGCATTTTGTATCTGACAAAGATACCAATACCTTTTCAGTCACGTTCTATCTCCACCAGCTGGAAGATGATGAGGAGAAAAGGTGGCTGTCACAGTTCACCTCCCTGGATTTAACACCCGAGGAACTGAGAATCCTGGTATTTGCACACAAAAACCGCACGGTATCAAATGAACTGGGAAGAGATGTGACCGGGCTGGACACAATTCACGTAAGCCGGCTTCTGACTGGTCTTCGGAAGAAGGGGATTCTGGTATCGCATTCTGCGGGACCAAAAACTCATTATTCGATATCGGATGAATGGATACAGGGTAGCGGAAGAAGTCAGGATCGGAGCCCGTTAGACCCCATGATAAATCCGTTAGATACCAAGATGTCTGACTCCGGGGAAGCTGCTTGAAAAGAGAGAAAAATCAGACCAGGGGTATCACTCTTTTTCAGAAAAAAATAAAGATTCAAGATTCGTGATTCAGGATTCATCTTTACAAAACAGAGGAACAAATGTGGTCAAAAGAACTAACAAACCGATATGCCACTTCCGATTAGAAAGAAAACTGCACAAAAAACTAAACTCGGTAATAATCCGCAGCGGCCATAAGTCCAAAAGCGACTTCATCTCCGCGCTGGTGCTCTCTGCCGTCTCAGGCCCTGACGCGGCCGAAAAAGAGACCGGCATCACCATTCCGGAGAACGCAAAGGACTGGATAGCGGAAAACACCCCCGTACTCTCCGAGGAGGAGATCCGAAAACGGCTGCTTGGCATGATTGATACAATGCTCATGCCTGTTGTTGCCCTCCGGGGAGCCGCAATCGCTGCCGAATCCGGCTGGAAAGAGCTGCGCCGTGAGTTTCACGAACAAAACGGCATATGGCTCACCGAAAGCGAGATTCGTGACACCATAGAACAGTACGAACTCCTCAGCAAAGCAAAGCTCGAGGAGCACCGGAACAGCACACTTAATGGAGAATAACCATGAAACAGAACGAAAAACAAAAACAGATGCAAAATCAGGTACAAAATCAGGTACAGCAGATGCAAAAACACATCCAGAAACAAAGCAGAGCACGAATCTGCCTGCAAAACAGAACGCAGAACATACTGCAGAATATACTGCAGAACAGAAACACACCGCAGAACAGCGAAAACAGCAATGCCTGTGCCCCGGTTAATACAATCTGCAGATTAGGAGCACAGAACACATACGTATTGGACGGGAGAGCTTATAAACCTGCGGGCGGTGTATTATGAACACGACATCCCTTGAGTACGCCCTCGGAAGACTCATGGATATCGGAGGAAACGGAGAAATCCGCCTCGAAATACTCAGATTTTCCCGGCAGAAATCCCAAAAGACCGGCTGCGAGGACTTTGCCCTCGCATTCCGCATCGGCCGTGAAGGAGAGAAAACAGCAGAGGAGACGGCAGAAGGAACTGCAGGAGGAAACGCAGAGGAGACGGCAGGAGGAACTGCAGGAGGAAACGCAGGGGGAACCGCAGGCGCCGGAGCAGGAAAAGAGGCAGGACCTGCAGCAGGGACCGGCACAGCTGCAGGGAAAGGAGCGGATAAAGGAACAGGAAGATGGACAGGGACCGCTACCGGCACCGCGGCCGCCCCGGCACCTGCAGCCCTGGACATCACAGAAATCATGGAGGCGTAACCCATGGTCAGACAAAACCCGCGAATCGACTACGAAGTACTCACCCGCTTCAGAACGGGCGTCTGGGCGGTACAGCCCGAAACCGGACAGATATATGCACCGGGCGAGCGCCGGATGCTCAAAACCTGGGCACAGCCCGGCGGATACCTGCACATCAGCGTCCCGCCGCTCTCCTCCCGGTATCCCTTATCCAGAGCAGTCTGGATAGGAGCAACGCTTACCGTCCCCGTCTTCGACGACCTCGAGGTGGACCACATCAACGGAAACAAACTGGACAACCGGTTCAAAAACCTCCGGCTCCTCACCCATGCAGGAAACGGACACTGCAGCGGGAAACAGATTCCGTTCGAACAGGCAGAAGCGATACGCCGCGAATACAAACAAGGCGGTGTCACCTTAAAAGAACTCGCGGAGCGTTACGGACGAAGCACCACCTCCGTCCGCCTGATTGTAAGAGGGGAAACATATACGAAGATACCGGCGGTTTCAAAGAACACCGGAACCGGACGGCAGCTCGACGATAAACTCAGATACGGTGTATTCAAAGAACTCTGCATCGAAGGAAAACAGGCGAAATCCGTGATGCAAAAGTACAAAATCACCCGGGAAACGCTTCGAACCATCATCGAGGAGCAGTCCCTTCTGGCAAAACGGATACCGGATGCAGCAGAACCGGAGACAGAGGAGGAGGCCGCAGCATGAACGCTTCGGCTGACGCAAAGGTCATCCTGGCCTACCTCATGGAGCACTGCGGCATACCATCCGCTGCAGGAGAGGGGGCAGGCACGGGAGGAGATACCGGCACCGGAGAATCCCGCGAATCCTCCCCGTTCCGCCGCATCAGAGGCCTTGAGGATGCGGAAAAAATCATCTCCCTCATGCACCAGGAGCTCACCATCGCCAGATGGTACACCATCGGACGACTTCTCGACAGCGGCATCACAGAGGCGGACGGGTACCGGCTCGAAACGATAACGGACACAATCACCTCGGTCGACGCGGCAAAGCTCTTCCGCGAAGAGCCGGAGTTCTACGAAAAGCTTGCGAGAGTCCCTGCACACATCCTCGTAAAAGAGCTGGGGCACGACAGGCTCCGCAGTATGCTTATCGAGGCAAAGGGGCCTGATGCGGTCCGCCGGTACGACACAATCAGCATCGAGGACCTCGACGCGGTCTTCTCCTCTGCAGAGGACGCCGCGCCCTACAAGCGGACGATTACCTATCCAGCGGGGTATGCAGTGAGGGAGACCTGGGAGAAGGAGGCAGCCCTATGACAGCAAAATGGTATGAGATGCCGGCGCTTCTGGACTGGGGAACCGTCGTGGAAGCGATTGCGGCAAACGGAGGGAACCAGAGTGCCGCGGCGGCTGATTTAGGGTGCACCGCGGCGCAGCTGAAAAAAGCGACCGAGGTCTACTGTATTGTATCCATGAAAGAACTTGAGGAAGGGAAGGCGGCGGAGCTTTCCCTCCGGCGCATGCTTCTATCAGGGATGCTTGTCGGGGACGGGGAAGGGGGGACCTGCTGCGGGAGAATCGGATGCAGGGGGTATCTGATGGTCCGGAAAACCGAGTATCCGGCGCTTTACTCCGAAGCGTCAGTACGAGCACTGTTAGGGGAGCATAAATCGGTGCGGAGAGTAGCAGAGGTGCTCGGCTGCAGCAGAAAAACCGTCTGGTGTGCGATGCGGCGGTTCGGGGTCAGGCAGGAGAAACTTATCGTAACGGAGGAGATGCGGAAAAGACTGAGGCTGTGAGTTGTAGGTTGTGTGTTGGGGAATTG
>JAGHSU010000068.1 GCA_018065685.1 Candidatus Methanocorpusculum equi
ACATCGAGGCGTGCCGGGGTCTCTCTCTCGATGAGGCATACTCGGATGAGATTGGAATCATGTTAACCCGTATCAATGCGGCGCATTTAATCGGCGCTCTCAAAGACTATGCCTACCCGAGCGTCGCAGAGTCCTATCTTCAGGCAAAGGAGTTTGCGATAAGCGGAAAAATCGTTGTGATGGGCGGCGTTACCCCGGGACAGACAACAGATGCGGTATCTGCGGTCCTTGCAGAGGAGGTAGGGGCCTCGATGATGCTTGACCTTACAGCAGTCGACGGAATCTACTCTGCAGATCCGAAGAAGGACCCGGCAGCTGTTAAGTATGCGACCATGACTCCTGCGGAGCTCATCAGTCTCATTATGAAGGAGAAGATGAACGCAGGCTCGAATATGATTATCGACCTGGTGGCGGCAAAGGTGACGGAACGAAGCGGCATTCCTCTTGTGGTCATGGACGGAAGAGACCCGAAACTGCTCGAAGAGGCGCTTCTGGACGGAAAGTTCAACGGGACTGTAGTCGGAGAGGGAAAGGACTTATTCCCGCTCTGAAACGGTTTTTAATCTGATTTCAATTTTTATCTGATTTCAATTTTTATCGTTTTGTTTGTTACTGTTGCGGATGCTCTTTATCGGACTGCAGTTGACGGTGTGTCCTGACCACTCAGAACGCAAATCTACGCAAATCACGAGCCTATTCACCCGCGCTTAGCCCCGCTTAAATCGCTGGGCGCGGGCGGCTCGCTGGGGATAGTTATTATTCATCCCCAGAAGACCACTATCCGCTCAATTAATATGCTACAAACACAAATACTATACCGCACAAGGGGCAGTAGGGTAGCCTGGTCCATCCTAGAGCGTTTGGGACGCTTTGACCCCAGTTCGAATCTGGGCTGCCCCATATCTTAATCTATCCGTCATTCACCTGTTATGAACAAAACTTCCGCAGAAAAAATTCTCACCGTTTTAAACACACAGTATCCCCATACAGAAGATACGATGAACTTTCTGGAGTTTGAGACACCGTTTCAGTGCCTTATCCTCACAATCCTTTCCGCACAGACAACCGACAAAACCGTAAACGGACTGCGTGGCGAACTCTTTTCCCGGTATCCTGATGCGGCAGCGCTCGCCTGCGCAAAGCAGGAGGATGTGGAACGGATTATTCACCCCGCGGGATTCTATCACGCAAAGGCGAAAAATATCATTATGGCATCCCGTGCTCTTGCTGAGCGGTTCGGAGGGGACGTCCCGCAGACGATTGAAGAACTCACAACCCTTCCGGGTGTCGGGCGAAAAACCGCAAACATCGTCACAAACCATGCATATCACAAGGTTTTGGGGATTGCGGTCGATACGCATGTAAAGCGCTTAAGCATCCGCCTCGGCTTTACAGAGAACACCGAACCGGAAAAGATTGAGCAGGACTTAATGCAGCTCTTCGATAAGGACTGGTGGGGACATATCAACTATCTTTTAATCTCGCACTGTCGGGCAGTCTGCGATGCACGGCATCCTGCATGTGAGGCCTGCGTGATTCGGAGGATGTGCGGATGGTGGAAAGGAAGCGGAAATCCGGGTGAGAGCAAAGAGCAGGAGAAGAGACCATGAGTGAACTTCCGGCGAAAAACCGTAACTTAGTCCTTGCTGCGACCTCCATAGTGGCTATTATGACCCCGCTTCTCGGGACGATGATTATTCTTGCGATGCCGTTAATCGGCACCGAGTTTTCCGTCTCAGCCCGTGATCTCGGGTGGCTTTCAACCGCGTTTATCCTGGCAAACGCCATCTGTCTCGTCCCTGCCTCCTGGTTCGTGGATAAAATCGGGTACAAAAAATCATATATCATGGGAACCGCAGTTGTGGCCATTGCCTGCCTCCTGTCCATTTTTGCCCCGAATTACGGCGCCTTAATCGCCCTCCGGGTAATAAACGGGGCTGTGATTTCTCTTGTAATGATTACGAGCATCGCGATTTTAACCCGCATCTTCCCGAAGACAAAACGCGGGTTTGTGATAGGCATCAACACCACGACGGTCTATGTGGGACTTACCCTGGGGCCGTTTCTTGGCGGCGTCTTAACTGATGCCTTTGGCTGGCAGAGTCTCTTTCTCCTTGCGGCTCCGCTTGTCGCCCTCTCCGGAATATTCATCCTCATCTTCCTCAAAACTGAGTTCACCGAGCCGGTTGCAAAGTTCGACAAACTCGGAACCCTTCTCTATGCGGCGGCCACATTTTGTCTGATGTACGGCATCTCTACGATTACAGACAAGGGTTCTCTTATCCTTGCAGCCATCGGCCTTGCCCTTTTCATCATCTTTATCATCTACGAGCTCAGACGCGAAAACCCAATTCTGCATATCGGGCTCTTTACGAAGAACAAACGCTTCGCCCGCTCTTCGTACGCGGCTCTCCTTAACTACGCCTCATCGTATGCGGTCGTTTACATGTTATCGCTTTATCTGCAGTCGATAGGGCAGCTTTCGGCAACGGAAGCAGGGATTATCATGCTCTTCCAGTCGCTGATTCAGGTCATCTTTACACCGATTACCGGGAAGCTCGCGGATAAAATCGATCCGAAATATCTGGCAACGGCAGGGATGACCCTTACCATCGCAGGGCTTGTGCTCCTCTCAGGCATCGGGCTTTCAGGCGCTGACGCACGCGGATATATTATGGTGATTCAGGTCCTGATAGGACTCGGGGTGGCGCTGTTCTCTGCGCCGAACACGACCACGATTATGAACTCTGTTCCCAAACAGGAGTACAGCACCGCATCAGGCATTATATCAGTGGTCAGGCAGTACGGTATGCTGATTTCGATAGGAATCTGTATGGCGGCCATCTCCGTTTTCGTCGGCAGTACGGAACTTTTAAACGAGTCAATGTATGCAGACTTTGCGTTCGCCTTAAAGGTCTCGATGCTCATCTGCGCAGGGCTTGCCGCAGTCGGTCTGTTCTTTTCCTGGTTCCGGGGGAAGGCCCCGGTACAGGAGTCTGTGGAGCAGGAAGCATGAGGGTCATTGTGGGCGGAACATTCGATCTGCTGCATGCAGGGCACAAAGCACTTTTGTCCTGCGCATTTGAAAAGGCGGGAGAAGGAGGGGCTGTCTATATCGGGCTTTCCGCGGATTCGTTTGCGAACCGCAAGAGCCACCCGGTTCACCCATACGCGGAGCGCCGGGCTAAACTCATCCGCTGGATAGAGTCCGCGGGATTTTCCGCATCACATTCATATACGATTGAGCCGCTCTATGGCCAGTACGGAGAAGCTCTTTCCGCGGAGTTTGACGCACTTGTCGTAAGCTTTGAGACATATCCTGCAGGTGAGCGCATCAATGAGATGCGAAAGGCTGCAGGGAGGTCCCCCGTTGAACTTGTCCGCGTCCCGTGCGTAACTGCAGAAGACGGGAAGGCAGTATCAACGACGCGGATTTACGAGGGAGAGGTTACGCAGTCCGGCGCGGTCTTACGATAAAGAGCGGCATCCAGGGATAGAGAGGAGATGCACCAAACCTTCCTCTGCGGGAGGCGGAGATTTGCCTGAACATTTGCATTTTCGCCGGGCATGGTTGAGGAGCAGAGGGATGAAACTGCGTGATTCCGCGGATTAGTTCTATTGACGGAGTATAGAACAGGGATACAGGGCGCGCCAACCCGGACACAAACAAAAGAGGGATTAGAACACAAGATAAAAGAGCTCCAGGAGGGCATCGTATAAAATATCCAGAATCCCTAAAAAATCTAAGCCCATTCTGAGCGATTTCTAATAGAAATAAAGCATGTTC
>JAGHSU010000103.1 GCA_018065685.1 Candidatus Methanocorpusculum equi
TGTTTTTACATTCTAAAGTCAAAGGTGGAGATAGCTTCAGCGTCCCGCATGATCCGGTCCGACTTCTGTGTGAGAAAGTCGCGTACCGCGTAGCGGACTGCTTCTGAAACTGTGGGGAATTCTCCGGTATCAACCAGTTTCTCCAGCAGATCAACCTGCTGCTGCGGTAAACGAATGGTAATTCGGTCCATGTTTAATCTCCTTATCTGACATTCGTCAGCCAAATATGTGACAATTGTCTGATGTTTGTCTGACAATTAGCTGACGTTCTGATTTGGACATAACATAATTGACACTACTGTGATATAAAGGTATCGTTCATTCCGGAGATTTCCGCACCTTTTTTGCGCATAATTTCCCCCACAGGAAAAACGCGCGGCCCTTCGGCGCAGTTCTCCGCGGAAAAATGATACCGGGAAAAAGGGACGGGCCGGGAAAAAGAGACGGACTGCTGCGTACGGACCGGGGCATACAGGAGGCCGTGTACAGACAGGCAGTCTTCCCGCGGGCTGTTTACGCCGGAGAGACTGATTACGCTGGAGAGACCGTTTACGCCGGATAGACCGTTTACGCTGGATATATGTGGATGAAAAACCAATCATATATGAGATATGCCCACGGATTTCCCCAAAAAAGTATTCCACGGCGGACACAAAGCATCAGACGAAGGCAAAAACCCGGTACTTGACGTCAGCGCAAGCTTAAATCCGTTTGCCCCGGACATCCCCTGTACATTTTCCATCGACGATGTGCGCAGGTATCCGGATGACTCGTATGCGGAGCTGAAAGAGGCAATCAGCAAAGTGTTCAAACGCCCCGCAGAGGAGATCTGTGTCGGAAACGGCTCGGCAGAGCTCATCAGGGTGTACTGTCAGGTAATCTTTGGGAAATCCTGCAGAATTAATATGCCGACCTTCGAGGAGTATGCCTTGTCGGCAGAACTCGCCGGGAAAAACGTTACTTCGGACCCGGAAGACTGGGATGTGCGGTTCATCTGCAACCCGGAAAATCCGACAGGGGTGATGCTTGAGCGGGGAGAACTCTGCTCCATCGTCTCCGAGGCGGAAGATGCGGGACAGCAGATTTTTGTTGACGAAGCGTTCATGGATCTCGCAGAAACAAACGAATCGGTATCGGATGTTTCTGCAGACAATCTGTTTGTGCTCCGCTCGCTTACCAAATCATTTGCGGTACCCGGGCTTCGGTTCGGATTCGGGTTCGGATGTCCAAAGCTCATCGAAAAAATAGAGACCGCCCGTACTCCGTGGTCGGTAAATTCCTTCGCCGAACTGTTTGCAAAGGAGGCCTTTGAAAGATACGGTGAACTCCGTCTGTCGGCTAAAAAAATTTCCCGCGAACGGGAATGGTTTTTCGAGGAGCTGGAACGCCGCGGCATCCCCTACTTTGCATCAAAGACGAACTACATCTGCCTCTCGGTCGGAAAATCCGCTGCAGATGTCACACGTGACATGCTAAGGGAAGGAGTCTGTGTCAGGGACTGCACATCATTCGGACTTCCGGAAAATATCCGGATTTCCGTTGAAACGCGGGAGAAAAATAAGATTGTTTTAGAGGCACTGGACAAATGCTTGCGTTAATTTTTGCAGGAGGAGAAGGCTCACGCCTGAAGCTCGGAGAAAAGGCACTCGTAACCGTAGGCGGGCGCGCCATGCTTTCGCATGTCGCTGATGCTTTCACCAACGCAGGGGATGAGCCGGTTGTCGTAACCTCTCATAAAACACCGTTTACCCGGAATTTCTGCCGTGCCCAGGGACTTGATTTTATTGACACGGCAGGTGTCGGGTATGTTGAGGATCTGCATGAGGCGGTGGAACTTTCCGGCGAGACGGGACCTCTATTTACCTCTGCAGCAGATATTCCGTATCTCACAGCGGATATTATATCATATATCAGGGAGAGATACTTTACATCAGGTTTTGAGGCCTGTTCAACGTGGGTTCCTCTTGAGTTCTGCAGAAAGTATCATGTACATCCCCGCTACACTCAGGAGATTGACGGAGTTGAGGCGACACCGTGTGCCGTAAATATCTTCCTCGGCGCAAAGCTCAATGATGAGCAGACGGAGCTTGAGCTTCTCCTCAATGAGCCGAAGATGGCGTTTAATGTAAACACGCGGGAAGAGCTTGAGGCGGCGGAGAGACTTTTTTCCGAGATGCAGA
>JAGHSU010000020.1 GCA_018065685.1 Candidatus Methanocorpusculum equi
GACATCTTCGAGGGGGCCGGGGCGCGCGGGGGGGGGGGGGGGGGGGGGCGGGGGGGAGGGGGGGCCCCCCCGGGGGGGGGCGGTGGGGGGGGGGGGGGGGGGGGGGGGGGGGGGGGGCGCCCGCCCCGCCCCCGGGCCCCCCGGTGGGGCAGTATCAGCCATCGGTCTTATCTTTGGCCGTGAGAGTCCGTCTGATGTTTCGGCGTCTGCACACTGTATGCAGCTTGCACGTGAGCTGCACGAAACCTTTGCCGCAAAGCACCGCGTTATCTGCTGCCGCGTTTTAAGCCGCGGGGCCGGACATGCAGGTCCCGGTGAGCCGCATAAAGCCGCACACTGTATTGAGATGACAGGAGACGCGGCGGAAGCGGCTGCACGGCTTATTCTGCGCGAGGCGGCGAAAGCAGCAGATGCGGCAGAAACGGCGGATACGGGTGCGGACGATGGTGCAGCGCCGTTGTTTACCGCGGATTCGAAGGTAGCAGAGACTCTCTCGAAACGCCCTGAGGCAGCAGAGGTCTTTATTGGTTACGGGATGACATGCCTTGCATCAGTTATCGCAAATGATGAAACACTTCGTATCGCGGTAACGCATAAGAATCTCCCGCTTGATAAAATCTGTAAGGAGCTTGGAATCCGGTATCCGTGAGGGTACCCTCACGCACGTTCCGGTTTTTATCCGGGGTGCTCTCCACTTAATTTTTTTCCGTTCCGGAATTTTTCTAAAGTGACTGTCCCTTACACTGTCCCTTACACTGTCCCTTACACATAATCCTCGGGATTCAGCGACCAGCCGTTCTTCTCCACTTCCTCAACAGATACGAGACGGCATACACCTTTGATATCCCTGTATGTTCCGCCGCGAAGAAGATAGTTACAGCAGCCGAAGAGTTTCGGGAGGAGAATTATCTCTTTGATATGGGTCTTCAGCATCTTATAGCTTTCAGCAAGCATCTTTGCATCTGCAGAAAACCCGGCGAGGTACTCCTCGTCGCTTAATCCTTTCAGATGGGATGAGGCAATGGATTTACGGTATGCCGCAGGGTCATTTTTGTATCCTGCTTCAAACGCCTTTATATCCGCTTTCAGTTTCCGCTCAAGCTTTGCCGCATACTTTAAAAGCCGGTCCGAGAGAGACACATCCGGGAAGAAATCCTGAAGGGCAAGACGCGCTTCGCCATCCATGGTGACCACTCCCGAATAATTCTCATTGAACCTGCAGTGTTTCTCCCAGAGTTTGTCTGTGAGCGTGACAGCATCTTCAATGCAGTTTTCATAAAACAGAGTCCCTGCATCCTCTTCTTCGCCGAATGCGAGATACCCGGCCGCTTTCAGGGCCCCGAGGCGGGATGTGTTATAGAACAGCTCCGGGCTCCAGAACGGTGTTCTGATAAAAAGAATCTGTCCGGTATTTACCGCGTCTTCGGATAGAGCGCAGACGCTCCGGGTAAGGCCGGTCTCTACAGCAATGGCTGCTTCCCCTTCCAGAACGGCATTTTTGAGCAGTTTCTCCTCCGTTGGAAGCGTATCTGCAGAGGTCCATTCCTCAAAGAGGGTGGTTATGGTATTCATTCTTTTGCTATCTGTCGGGAGAGGATATGAGGCTTTTGAAAAGTGGCTGCAGTATTTTTACCGCAGCGGCTGTTTCAGACAAAAAGATAATTACTAATTACCGGCAGAACAAATATATAACCACATTATTCACAATGGGGAATATAACCGTGAAAGAAGTAACTGAAAACTATGTCGCAAAAGATGTCGAGGCATCTGTGCGTGCGTTCTGGGACGAGAACAACACATATCGTGAAACCAGAAAACTGCGTGCAAACGGAAAAGACTGGCTCTTTGTGGACGGGCCGCCGTACACCACAGGCTACATCCACTTGGGAACCGCCTGGAACAAAATCTTAAAAGACGCCATCCTGCGCTACCAGTCGATGAACGGAAAGCACATCGTCGAGCGTGCCGGGTACGATATGCACGGTCTTCCGATTGAGGTAAAGGTCGAGGAAAAGCTTGGCTTTAAGAACAAGGCCGACATCGAAAAGCACGGGGTTGCAAACTTCATCGAGGAGTGCCGCGACTTTGCGCTCACCCACAAGGACTTAATGAGCGACCAGTTCAGAAACATCGGCACATGGATGGACTTCGACGACCCGTACCAGACGGTAGACAAAGGATACATCGAAGCCGCATGGCACACCTTAAAGCTCTGTGCGGACAAAGGGTACCTGGAACGCGGAAGCCGTGTTGTCAACTGGTGTCCCCGCTGCGGGACCGCAATCGCCGACGCCGAGGTTGAATACTCTGATGAAACCGACCCGTCAATCTTTGTCAAATTCCCCATCATCGGACGGGAAAACGAGTATCTTGTCATCTGGACAACAACCCCGTGGACCCTTCCCGCAAACGTCGCAGTAGCAGTTGGAGCGGAGTTCATCTATGCAAAGTGCCGGGCGGAAAAGGATGGAAAAGAGGAGCTTCTCTGGATTGCAAAAGACCTTGCCGAACAGATTTTAAAGTACGGCAAATACCAGAAGTATGATATCCTCGAAACAAAGACCGGAAAGGAACTTGCAGGAACCACCTATGCATCACCTCTTGCAGACCTTGTCCCGATTCAGAAAGAGACTGAGCACCGTGTGGTCACCGCAGACTATGTGGCGCTTGAAAACACCGGAATGGTCCATATCGCCCCGGGTCACGGCTGGGACGACTACCTCGTAGGATTAAAGGAACACCTCCCCATTATCTGCCCGGTTGACGGCAACGGAAACTTCACGGAGCAGGCAGGCATCTTTGCCGGAAAATACGTAAAAGACCTGGAGACCAACCAGGACGTCATCACAAAACTTGGCGACTACATGCTTGCGGTCAGAAAAATCACCCACCGCTATGGACACTGCTGGCGCTGCAAGACACCAATCATCTACCGTGCAACCTCCCAGTGGTTCTTAAAGGTCAAAGAGGTCAAGGACCAGATGCTCGAGGAAATCTCCCGCGATGTAACCTGGTACCCTGACTGGGCAGGGTCCGCCCGGTTCCATGACTGGATTGCAGAGGCCCGCGACTGGTGTATCTCCCGCCAGAGATACTGGGGTATCCCAATCCCTATCTGGGTCTGCCCCAAATGCAACAAATGCCATGTGGTAGGCTCATTCGAGGAGCTTGAGCGCCTCCCCGGACAGAAGATGAAAGACCCGCACCGGCCGTATGTTGATGAAATAACCATCCCCTGTGACTGCGGCGGACTGATGGAGCGTATCCCTGATATCTTCGATGTCTGGTATGACTCGGGTGTTGCCTCATGGGCGACCCTCAGATACCCCGAAAAGAAGGAGGACTTTGAACGCTACTGGCCTGCGGACATGATTCTGGAAGGTCAGGACCAGACACGCGGCTGGTTCTACTCGCAGCTTGCCCTATCCACAATGGCGTTTGGAAAAGCCCCGTACAAGTCGGTTGTCATGCACGGTTTCGCCCTCGACGGAAACGGCAAAAAGATGAGTAAGAGTCTTGGAAATGTCGTAGCCCCCGAAGACGTCATCGAAAAGTAGGGCGTGGATGTTATGCGCCAGTACATCCTCTCGGCATCCGCCCCGTGGGATGACCTGCGCTTCTCGTGGGAAGGGGTCAAGACCACCATGAGGATGTTTAACGTCCTCTGGAACGTCTACAAGTTCCCGCTCCCCTATATGGCCCTTGACGGCTACAAACCCGCGGAAAAAGACGGCGTCTGGGATCCGTCAGCGGTTGAAGCGCATGTAAAGGAGTTCTGCCGCGAAGACCGCTGGCTCATTTCCCGTATCAACTCGCTTGCAGAGACCGTCTCTGCCGAGATGGAGGTCTGCAACCTTCACCGTGCAACAAGACCGATTTCCACCTTTGTCCTCGACGAACTCTCCCGCTGGTATGTGCAGCTCGTGCGCCCGCGGATGTGGCTCGAGGAGGATTCAGTCTCCAAGCAGCAGGCGTATGATACCATATACTACTGTATGCGGCGTCTTTTAACCATCATGGCACCCTTTGCACCATTTGCCGCGGAGAAGATGTATCAGAATCTCCGCCTTGGAAATGACCCGGCATCCATTCACATGGTTGACTGGTTTAAAGGTGTTGACGCCCTCCATGACCCTGTTCTCGAAGAGGAGATGCAGATTATCCAGAACTTTGACGAGGCGGTTTCAAACGCACGTCAGAACGGAAAGAGAAAGGGAAGATGGCCTGTTTCAGAGGTCATCGTGGCATCTGACTCTGATGCAGTAATTAATGCAGTTGCTGCTATGAATGATATGGCGTGCGACCGTGCAAATGCACGGAAAGTTACGGCGGTCAAAGGTCTCTGGGATAAACTTGAGTGGACCGCGGTCCCCACCATGAAGGCCATCGGAAAGCAGTTTGGAAGAAACGGCCCGAAGGTCAAAGCCTTTATCGAAAACACGGATGGATGCAGTCTTAAGGCGGCCCTTGCAAAAGACGGCAAAGTTCCGTTTACCGACGGTGACTTCTCCTGCGAACTGACTGATGAGCACATGACCTTCACTGAAAAGATGCCTGAAAACATCTTCGGTGCACAGATGGATAATGCCGAGGTCTATGTTGATGTAACCCTCACCGACGAACTTGAGGCAGACGGGTACGCACGCGAGATCATCCGCAGAATCCAGGAGATGAGAAAACAGGCAGGACTTGCGGTCGATGCAAAGATTGCGGCCTCTGCAGTCATTGCAGACGAACGTGTTACAGCACTCGTCAACTCCCAGCATGAGGTAGTTGCGGGAGAGGTGCGGGCAGAGTCGCTTTCAATCGAGGCCGGAGAGTCAGGTCCCGAAGGCGCTGCAGAGTGGGATGTTGACGGTCTGAAGGTCTTTATCAGCATCAAAGAGAAGTGCTGAACGGACCGGAGCTGAAGAAGAGTTGAAAAAGAGGAGTTGATGAAGAGGGACCAAAGGAAAAGTATCCCTTTTTTGTTTATGTTCAGGTAAGTTAATGTTACCAGGAGAAGAAAAAATAGATGTCCTTCTCTCTGAAGAGGAGGTCTTAAAGCGCATCAGAGAACTCGGTGCAGAGATTGAAAAAGACTATGCAGACCGTGAAATCACCTTTGTGGTGACGCTGAAAGGGGCAGTCTTTTTTGCATGCGAACTTGCAAAACGGATCTCCCGTCCGGTCTTTTTTGAGTTTGTCCGGATGTCAAGCTACTCAGGCACAAAATCGACGGGGACGGTCAGTATGCTCCTTGATGTGGAGCCGGACAAAATTGCAGGGCGCGATGTAATCATCATCGAGGATGTGATTGAGACCGGGTTAACGATGCAAAAACTAAAGGACCATATTCAGTCGATGAACCCCGCATCGCTTACCGTCTGCACCTTTGTCGACAAACACGAGTGCCGCACGGTCCCCTTCGAGGCAGAGTATGTCGGTTTTTCCCTCGGACGCGAGTTCCTCTTAGGCTGGGGATTTGATGTGGACCAGAGGTACCGGAATCTTCCCTATGTCGGGACTGTCAGGCAGTAGAGACAAAGACAGAGAACACTTTTCCCTGGAAAACGAAAGGGAAAAACAAAAAAATATTTTTTTTGGATTTTCAGAATTTACGGATTTGCCCGGTAGTTCGGGGCTTCATCCGTAATCAGAATGTCGTGCGGGTGTGACTCTTTAAGACCTGCAGGGGTAATCCGCACAAAGCGTGCGTTTGTCCGCATCGCTAATATGTCTTTGCTTCCGGAGTATCCCATTGCAGACTTTAATCCGCCGATTGTCTGATAGATGACATCAGTTACAGAACCGATGTACGGTGTCGCTCCCTCGACACCTTCGGGGACATACTTCGTAGCACCGATGCCTTTTTTCTGGAAGTATCTGTCAGAAGAGTTTCCGGAGGTCATGACACCTAAAGATCCCATGCCGCGGTACTGCTTGTACTTTCTGCCCTTCACCATAAGGGTCTTTCCGGGTGCTTCGTCAGTTCCTGCAAACATACTGCCCATCATAACAGAGGAGGCCCCTGCCACAATTGCCTTTGCAACATCTCCCGAGAACTTCACACCGCCGTCTGCGATTACCGGGACATCAGCAGGCCCTGCGACATCACAGACATTTGCAATGGCTGAAACCTGCGGAACGCCCACACCTGCCACAATACGGGTGGTGCAGATTGACCCCGGGCCGATTCCCACTTTGATACCGTCAACAAAGTCGATTAATGCAGAGGCTGCTTTTCCGGTTGCAATGTTTCCTGCAATTACATCGCAGGATAATGCCTCTTTAATCTTTTTAACACCTGCCACGACATGCATGTTGTGTCCGTGTGCACAGTCCACAATAATTGCATCCGCTCCTGCATCGGCAAGCATCTCTGCACGGTTTAAGTCGAAGGGGCCTACTGCTGCTGCGACACGGAGTTTTCCTGATGCATCGCGGTTTGCGTTCGGGAACTGCTGCTTATCTAAGAGGTCCTGCATCGTTACGATTCCGATGAGCTTTTTCTTCTCGTCAACAATCGGGAGGCGCTCAATCTTTTTGGTGTACATCATATTGATGGCCTCTTCTGCGGTCACATCCTCTGATGCACAGACAGGGCGTTTTGTCATAATTGATTCGACGGTCTCCGCCCCCTTCTTGTTTACAACTGCACGGACATCTCTTCTGGAGACGATTCCGACAAGTTTTCCTTTTGTTCCGACAACAGGGACTCCTCCGATGCCGTATCTGTCCATCAGGTTCGCAACAAAGGAGATGGTGGTCTCAGGAGATACGTAATGCACGTCGCGCTCGATGAAGTTGTCCGCGGACTTGACCTGGCGGACAAACTCAGCTTCCTCTTCGGGCGAGCAGTTTCTGTGAAGAACACCGACTCCTCCTGCACGTGCCATGGCGATTGCCATAGTAGATTCGGTTACGGTATCCATTGCGGCAGATACCAGCGGGATTTTTAAGGGGATGTTCTTTGAAAACTTCGAGGATACATCAACATCGTTCGGCTCAACCCATGACTCCGCAGGCTCTATTAACACGTCGTCAAAGGTCAGTGCGAGTTCAACTTTGAGTTTATCGCTGTACATTTATCTCACCATTGCTATTGCTTTTTTCACCAGTTCTTCTTTGACCATGGTTGTTCTGTCGCCGCCGCAGACCATTCCGCGGGTGCCGATGATCTCCGGGTTTATCTCTTTTAAGACCGGGAGGTCTTCGAACTTAATGGAGCCTGCGAGTGCGGTTCCAAGGCCGCACTTGCGGTTTCCTTCGGTAAATGCGGTAAGGGTTTCCTTGTTCATGAACTCAAAGGTGCTTTTACCGTCCTTTTTCCCGGTATCAATCATCGCAAAGTCGGCACCCGCCTCTGCTGCAAGAGGGGTGATGTCGAAGGGACTTAAAACACCTAAACGTGCATAGTCGGAGTATCCGGCGATTACCACTTTCTTTTCGGGGAACGGTTCCTTGACAGCGCGGACGACGCCTGTTATGACTTCTTTTGCAAGTGCCTTATCCGCAAACATCATACCAATCTTGATATAATCCGCTCCGGCGCATGCGGCACCGTATGCGGCAAGGGACGCATTTCCCGGAAGCGAGGCATAATCTCCAATTGCTGCTGAAACAGGGGTATTTCCTGCCATCTTTTTGATTTCACGGATTACCCAGGGAAAATTAGCTCCAAGTGACCCTTCTGCAGGGCGCTTGACGTCTATGATGTCAGCATCGAGGCAGAATTTTGCCTCTTCGATAGAGCTTGGGCTGACTAATAATTTCATGTGTATTATGTGGTGTTGTAACTTAATAGGTGTTACTATTCATTAGCAGTGCGAAGGTTCCTGTAAAGTTCCTGTAAAGTCCTGTAATAGTTCAGCTTTCGTCATCCATTCTGCGGGTTGTAACTGACAGTGCGTATGACGTGACAAAAAAGAAGGAGTGCCTTGAAAGCCCCCCTTTTCAGTTTCCTTTCTTCTTCTTAACAATCCCTGCGGGAATCCGCGATGCCGGAGCGTCGTTATCAATCTCGACAGTTATCCCTATAAGATATGCGTTCATCCGGTCAATCGCCTCGCGGTTCTGCGGGTCTGCAGCGGCCGCTCTGCAGTAGCTGGTGTAAGCGTCTTCTCTGCTGCCCCGGAGGTCATAGACCTTCCCGAGCTCGGTTAACGCACGGCTGTCGGTCGGATGGTTATCCACCCATGCGGCCAGAATCCCGAGCGCATCGTCATATTTTCCGGCACGGCGTGCGTCGATTCCCGCCTCGACTGCGTCCCATTCGCTGCTCTTTCTCTTCGGAGGCGGAATAAACTGATTTGCCTCGCGTTTCTTCCGCTCGATTCTTTCCTCCTGCTCTTTCGTGGCTCTCCGCGGGATGTAGCCGGAGCCGCTTTCAGCAGCGGCGGACACCGTTTTTCCTGCAACCGCCCCTCCGGATTTACCTGCGGCATCGGCACGCATCTTTGCGTGTTCATGTTTTGCTGCCGCGTTCTGCTCCTTACGTTTTGCAACCCATGCCGGAGGCTCCTTCTTCTTTGAGGAGAGGGCGTGTGCTGTTTCAGCGCCGCTTTTTTCCACCGCTGAATTTTTACGCTCCTCGCGGCGCTTCTCCTTTTCCTCCTCCTCCTCCTCGATTGCGGCAAGCTCTGCAATGATTTCAAGCGGCTCGCCCATAA
>JAGHSU010000087.1 GCA_018065685.1 Candidatus Methanocorpusculum equi
GGTATGTTATATAATATTCGGTTTCGGGTTTTCAATCCGCTTGGTTTTTTGATGAATTATGCAGATTTTTTTATTGATTGTCCGGTTTTGCAGGCCGTGCCGCACCCGGTTCCCGTCACGGACGAAAAACACCCGGAAGAGGAAACCGGAAAAGGAACGGCCGGGTATAAAAACGGGCGGTCGTAAAAACAGCCGGTGGTAAAAAAAGAAGGTCCCGGAAAATGCTCTCCGCCCTTACATCAGCCGGTACAGCGTATCCCGCTCACAAAGCCGCCGTCCGAGGTCGTGACACATGAGTTCCATATCCTCCGGACTGAAAAAGTCCGCTTCCTCATCAGCACCTGCCGTCCGTGAGATGGGGTCTGAAAACATCGTTCACCCGAGGTCGTTTCCGCCTGCACAAAGGCATACAGCTGCCATCTTCTTTCCTATTTTCGTCCAGGGGACCTGGATGTTATCTATGTTGTCGAAAAAGAGGCGAAGGACAGCCGTCATCAGAAGGTCCTCGCGGCCGAACGAGCCGTGGGTAACAAGCCCTGCCTTTGCAAGCGGCGTGTTTTTATGGAGAAATGCGAGCGGCACCATCTCGGTAAAGACCCCGGTCTCATCCTGCAGTCCGCGGATAATTCCCATGTGATGAGCCCGCTGTGCATTTGTCTCTATTGAGCCGTACATGATTGTTGCAGTCGACTTAAATCCAAGAGATGCTGCCTCACGGATAATCCGGCACCAGTCTGCGGAGGAGAGCTTTTTTTCGCAGATGACATGCCGGACCCCGTCATCTAAAATCTCCGCCGCGGTCCCCTGAACCGAGTTGAGACCTGCCGCTTTCAGGCGGATTAAGGCCTCTTTGGTTGAAATCCCGCTCCGCTCTGCCGCGAACAGAATCTCATCTGGACTGCAGCCGTGGATATGAATCCCGGGAATCTCCTCATGGAACATCCGGATAATATTTTCGTAGGACTCAATGGTAAACGAGGGGTGAATCCCTGAAAGATAGCAGACCTCGGAGACGTGTTCGTTCCGTGCCTTTTGGACACGTTCCCGAAGCACCTCGCCGTCGTAAAAGAATGCATCCGCATCAGACTCTTTTCTCCCGAAGGCACATAGCCCGCAGCGGTTTTTGCAGATGTTTGTCACATGGATGTTCATGTTTCTGACATAGGTTACAGCATCCCCGCATTTTTTCTCCCGGAGGGTGTCTGCAGCAGCCGCTGCCTTCCAGATGTCAGCATCGCGAAGACTTAGGAGATACTCTGCCTCCTCTTCGGTCAGGCGTGCTCCGCCAAGCACGTCAGAGAGGATTGTGTCCGTCTTTTTTGCGTCAGCTGCCATACCTTATCTCACCTCTTCCGCGCTGTTTTCTTTTCTTTTTTCGTTCTTCACGGCGTTTTTCAGTACGGTTTAAAGAATCAGCATTTTTCTTCTTTGATACAATTTTCATGATAATTTCTACCACAATAATTATGCCGATGGCAATCAAAATGCTGTAGAGTAAGTTGAGTGGAATCCATCCAATGAACGGAATCGCAAAGATTGCTTTTCCGACAATCCATTCATCCTTGACCGGTTCTAACCAAGAAATACCATATTTTGATCCAATTCCCGAGTGCTTATCTTGATCATATGCTGGCTCACCATCTGGGTATTTATTGTGATCACCTTTTGTAATTATACCTGCATGTGCTGCATCTCCTGTAAATCCCCATTTGGATGCTGCCTCTTCGCTTGTGACTTTTTCAATTGCGCGATGTATTATTGGTGTTACTCCTGTTTTTCCATTTGGCTGATAGACGATAACATCCCCGTATCCGTTGAATACCGGGTCAGCACCGGATGCGAGGGCTTCCTCCTGTGTCTGCCAGCCGCCGTAGCGTGACTCCTCGGCGACAAAGACGAGGGCGTATGTGGGGATGTTCGGCTCCATACTGCCTGATTCAACCGCTACGAGCGCAGGCCATGTCCCGGAGACCGCAAAGAGCACAAGCCCGATGACGGCTACAATCAGCAGGACAATGACGATGTCGCGGATAATCTCGCCTGCCTGGGTTTTCGGGTGCAGAATATCTTTGAATGACATAAATACTGTTATCTTTATTTATTTTGAAAGTATTTCTCTTTTCCTTTCGGAGGTCTGTGCTGCCGCGGAGGAGCGGCATGGTTGTTGGAACTTTCAATGGGGTGTTCTATATCGTTGTTGTACCTGACGATGGGTGTGGGCAACAAGAGCGCAGACCTCGCAGACCTCGCTTCGCGAAATCGGAAGAAAATCTGCCCCTCGGGATGAACCCTCGGGGACACTAACCGTTCAGATTTTCTTTCTCATTAATCTATAATGGGTAGTATTTCTCAGAGCTCGTGCTAACTTAGAGGAAAGAAAGTCCGAGCGGTCAGCGTCCCCGAAGGGTCTCCCTGAGGGGCGGACTTTCTTTCCTTCGTCTGCGAGGTCTGCGCTCTTGTTGCCCACACCCATCGTCAGTTACAACAACGACAAAGAACAAGGACCGAACAGTTAAAAAAGATATTTCCGGGAGTTTAAGCAGACTTCTCAGTCTTCCTCTCCCGGATAACGAACAGAAGCACCGCAACGACCGCTGTCACAATCCCGAGGACCAGATACATCCCGGTGTATCCGGAGGTAACAGAAAGAAGCCCTGTGGTGATAAAGGTTGAGACAAACATGCCGCCGTAGGTGACTGCAGACATCCCGCCCATGATCTTTCCGCGGATTCTTTCAGAGGTGACAGCGGCAAGCCACTGGGCAGCAATCGGAGAACCCAGCCCCACGCCGAATCCCACGACAGCAACCCCAAGACCCACAATCATGATATTGAACGCCGTACTGATGATAAGAAGACCTGCCGCACCAAATGCCATCATAAGGGCGAGTCTCGTCTGATAGGACACACGGCAGAAGAGCGGATACACAAATCCTCCAAGGGCGCCGAATAGACCGGTAAGCCCCACAATCAAAGCGCTGACCCACGGCTCGACTCCGGCCATTTCGTTTAGGAGGTAGGGGACCTTTGTGGAGATGGCATAGAGGAGAACCATCGAGTAGGCAAGTACCAGGTAGATGAGGAGGACCGTCCGGATGGTCTTTTTGCAGGATGCCGGGGATTCGTCACTGAGTCTGCAGGACGTCCCGTCTGCCGGCTCCGGGTCTTTGATGAAGAGTGCAACCCCCGGGACGATTAACAGACAGATGAAGTAGATTAAAAATGCAACTCTCCAGGAGACTCCCGCGAGGCACCCGCAGGCAAGTCCCATGAGCATGCCGCCAAGACCCATAGTGCCTGCAAAGAGTCCGAGGTTTCGTGCCTGTTCCTTTCCCTGGTAGTATCTGGTAAGAGGCACGGTTACCATCGGCATAATGCCTGCCATGGCGATTCCGAGAATGGCACTGGTTACAAGAATCGCGGGGACGCTGTTCATAAAGAAGGCCGCCCCCCTGCGAGACTGAAGAGGGTGATGCCGCAGACAAGGACCTTCTTCGGCCCTATTTTATCTGCAAGGGCTCCCGTAAAAAATCCGGCAAGCGCTGTTGCAAGCGGGGGAAGGGTCACGATGAGTGAGATGATGCTTTCCAGCACGTCAGGGAATGCTTCGCTGATGAGCGGAAGAACCGATGAGACTGCTGCTGCCCCGAGAAGAGACGGGACTGCTGCGAGCAGCAGGAAGATGAGTGTTTTTTTCGTCGGCACAAACGTCTGTTTTGAACCGGCGGTGTCGATCTTTTGCATTGTGCTATTTAGGTAAGCACTAATCGTATAAAAGTATCAAAGAAAAGCGGATGAAAATTCCGGGTGTTTTTCTATTCGGAATAAAACCACCGGTGAGAATAGGTGAGGAGAAGGGAGGATCACCCCTCCAAGCCCCTCACCTGTCCAGACTCCCCTCGTCCAGCAGAAACTCAAAGAGCCCCATCGTCACAATACCATCCTCATCCCGCTTCAGCATCATATCATCCTTCACCACAATAATCTTCTTAAACGAATCATCAATCGACAAAAGCGGCCGCTTCTCCTGCAGAACCTTATCCGCATCGGGAAGGGCAAATGCCGACTGGATATAGTACCGTCTGCTCCCCTGATTCACCACAAAATCAACCTCATACCTGACCCGGCGGCGGGCACCTGATGCGTCCTGCCCGACCCGCTCAACGACCCCGACATCCACATCAAAACCGCGGGCACGAAGCTCATTGTAGATGATGTTTTCCATCAGATAAGTCTCCTCCTGCTGACGGAAGTTGAGCCGGGCATTTCGAAGCCCCGCATCCTCAAAGTAATACTTCAAGGGAGACCCAATATAGTGTCTTCCGCGGACATCAAACCGCTTTACGCCGGTAATCAGAAACGCATCCTGCAGCGCCGCCAGATAAGAGGCAACGGTCACCGCCGAGATTGAACTCTTCTCAACAGTCCGGAACGTGTTTACGATGCGCTGCGGATTCGTGAGAGACCCTATGGAGGAGGATAAAATGTCAATAAGGGCCTCCAGCTCTGCCGTGTTTCTGATATGGTTCCGGGCAACAATATCCTTCAGATACGTCTCCGAAAAAAGGTCTCTGAGATACTTTGATTTCTGCGGATGTGTCACCTGCAGCAGAACCGCCGGGAGCCCTCCGTAGGTTACATACTCGTTCCATCCGGCACGGACATCCCCCTCAAATACCGACATGAACTCGGAAAACTTCAGCGGATAGAGATGCACCTCGTCGCCCCTCCCCCTGAACTCGGTGATGATGTCCCGCGAAAGAAACCGGGAGTTGCTGCCGGTCACATAGATGTCGGCGTTTTTTATGTGGAGCAGACTGTTTAAGAGCTCCTCGAACCGGTCGACCATCTGCACCTCGTCTAAGAGGATGTAGTATATCCCATCATCGGTGATGAGGGATTTGATGTGCCGCAGAAGAACGAGGGGGTCGCGGTACGGTGTGTTTTCGAGGTCGTCGAGCACAATCCGGATGATGTGGGCGTCGTCAATTCCCTGTGATCTGAGCCAGTCGGTAAAGATAGTGAAGAGGAGGTAGGATTTGCCTGCTCTTCTGATGCCGGTGACGACTTTTACGAGTCCGTTGTGTCTGCACTGCACGAGTGCATTGAGGTAGAGGGGGCGGGGGATTTCCATGGTGTGTCCTTGTGTCTTTTGCGGGTCTATTGTAGATTTCCGTGATTTGTCACACTTTTCTACAGTAGGGTAAGTAGTGTTGGCCGTCTCCTGATATAAATATTACCTTTGAAGTGCCGTATTTAGCTCGTATTCAGGTTAAATAACCGGGTGTCCGAAAGGCAGGGCACCGGATATCTGTTGTAGATTTATGTGATTTGTCACACATTTCTACAGTAGACAGATGAGGAAAGGGTACACGGGGATATGCAGATCACGCGGCAGATGGAGAAAGAGTTCTGCATCCGCGGGTGCTCTCTGCCATAAAGCCGTGCGGCCGCGGCTCGTTATGCGGATGTCCTTCCCGTTGCGCTGCCTTTTAGCCGCGGATGCTTGTGGTCATAGTTGAATCAGCCGCATTTTGTGAGCTCGCCTGTAGGCTCGGGACGCAGATGTTCGCAGACGTTCCGCAGACGCATGCCTTCGGCCTGCTCCAGCTTCGAGCCTTCGGCTCTCGCAAGATGCTCGCTTGCGCTCGCAGCCCGCCGAATTGCGGCGGGCTTCCACAGATGGAGAGAAACGGATTTCGGTGCGGGTGTTTGTGACCAGGGGCAGCCCAATAGGTGCGGATTTTTGACGCGCATTCGCGCGTAAAACACGAGTCGCACGGCAGAGCCGTGCTTTGGCTTCGAGCCTTCGGCTCTCGCCGATGTCCACGGATGTAAACGGATTACCACGGATACGCTCCGCGGGCAGCCGCCGGGATACGGCGGCCTTTGCAGATGCGGATGAAAAACGGATTTCAGGGAGCGGGCGGGCTGCTTGGGGATACAGATAGAAAAACAAACAGAGAAAATCAAAAGAAGGAGAGACGGTTATAGACCGCATCTCCTTTGTTCATCATTCAAACAAATCCTCATCACTGACATACAGCTCCCCGGACGAACAGGTCTTCGCCCCGGTTTCTTTTTTGAGCCGTTCGGTATCGCGTTTAAGCCTGGCAGTGACCCATTCGAGGAAAGCCGGTATCAGTGATTTAAGGGCTGGCAGGATGGCCGGGAGAGCCATGAGGCAGACCCGGAGCACTGCCGTACATGCTGTCATGGAGTGTTACCTCCTGACACTCTGCAGGGAGACAGGTAAACCCGTCTATGCTGTCGGAGCCGTGGAAAGCTCAGTCTGAGCGTCTGCCCAGGTCTCGAAGGTCTGCAGGGTTGCTTCCAGATGGAATCCGGAGAGGGTTGCGTAGGACTCGTCAACAAGGAGCCTGAACGGGTCGCCTGCGGCGGTCTCGCCGGATAAGGTCATCTTCCAGTTGCGCTTGTCGGTATCTTCGGCTGCGGTGTAGCCGTCGTCGAGGTTCCGCTCTGCGAAGTCGGTGTTGATTCCGCCGAGGACATCAGGATAGATGCCTGCGTACTTGTATTCAACGGTGACGGTTGCGACGTGTTCGCCGTCAGGGTCCATGATGTTTACAACGCCTTTGTAGGACTCGCCGGAGATCTTTTTCTCGGTGAGGCCCATGGTTGCATCGGCACGGAAGGTCTCTTTGAG
>JAGHSU010000121.1 GCA_018065685.1 Candidatus Methanocorpusculum equi
TCCGGATTGGGTCTCCTTTTTCTCTTTTCTTTTCCTCTTTTCTTTTTTTGGCGGTTCTTTTTGCGAGGAGTGTCAGTTGCCGAGAATTCCTCGGCAACTGATTCTCCGGTGAGTTCGCCGGAGGTTCTGCGGAGGTTCCCGGACCCCCGGTCTCAGGGAGACGGGTCATCAACGGAACAGATTATTCATCTCAGTCTCGAGGACAGCAAGTCTTTCAACAATTTCATCAAACGAATACCTCTCCTCAAAAATCATCTGCTGCATCTTTGCATAATCATCCTTCAAATCCTTCATATGGGCATCCGACGGAAGCAGCCGGATATTTCCTGAAAGAACATCATCATATCTCGCACGGTTTAACGGGTAGAACTTCTTCTTAAATGCCGTCACTTTTTCGAGGAGTTCCCTGTCCGCAAACGCCGCATCTTTAACCGGAGAGTCAGACATCATCACCACGTCATAATAATGACGTGAATACCTCGGAGGCATCGGAGAGGCCGCCGGGCGGTGTGCCTCACTGTGGAGAATAAGCACCTTTTCCCAGAACGTCCGCTCCGGAAGAACGGTTTTCACCTCCGTTGACGGCTGACGAAAAACATGCGGATAACTTTCTGCGGCATACGGAGTAATCGTCTGTTTTGCGGCAGGGGTTGCTGCTGCCAGAGGGCCGATTTCAAGCCGTATCTCCTGTACCGTCCCGTTTCCTGAATAAAGATGAGGATAGCTGAATATAATGGTGAGGTCATCCTCCGGCGAAATATGAACGTCCGCTTTTTTCCCGAGGAACCTGCTGAACTCCTCCTGCAGAACGGGAACGATTTCCTCTTTCAGGTATGCAGCAGAGCGTTCATTTGCCTGACGGTTAAACTCTTCCTGCTTTTTGTTTGACCGCTCTTCCCACGGTTCATCGGCACCGTAGCCAAGTGCTCTCCAGTCCAGGATGAGGTCGATGTCTTCGGAAAAACGCTGTATCAGACTGTATGCTTTCGAAAGACTTGTTCCCCCTTTGAATATCATGCTGTTCTTCCATTTCGACTGCTGAAACAGATAGTCGAGCGTCCAGCAGACCCAGAAGTCTTTTTCTATGATGGCAGGGGTGAGTGACTTACGGCCTGCGGTGTTTCTAAAGAGCAGTTCACGGTCTTTCTCAGGGAGATTTGCTATTTCTTTCATGGGTTCGTTATTTCTTTTGCGGGTTCATTATCTCTTTTACGGGTCTGTTATGCACAGATTTCGCGGATTGTTCCGGCTACCCATGCGGTTGCTCCTTTCGTTTCTTTCAGAATCATCTGTTTTTCCTTTGGTGTCAGATTCGAGGATAAGTGACGGATTACCTGTTCATTGAGCCCGGTACTTCCCAGAGCTTTGAGGGCCTGAATCAGGAGAGCCGATTTGAATGAAAGCCCTGTTATATCTTTGTTTGCGACGTGTTTGAAACGGATTTCCGCCGTTCCGCACCGGTACTCCTTGTAGGGTCCGTCGGTTGCAAATATCCATTTTGCAGGGACCTGGGTGCTCAGCCCGAGCAGGTTTGCTGCCGCTTCCCCGTAAGGGATTACGGTCCAGCCGTTATTTTTTCCGATGGCCCGTGCCACTTTGTCTATCTGCGGGGCGGCATATTCATTCAGAAATTTGCTGTACTCAGGTTTGTCATAGACTCCCCGCATCACCCGTCTGATCCGGTTTTCCTGTACAAGCCGGGAGAGGGCCATTTTTACGACACCCTGCGGAGCGATATCGGTGAAGTCGGATGCGGTAAAGACTGTTCCTTCCGGTGCTTTTCCGATTCTCCGGCGGATTGAGCTGAGATATTGTTCCAGTGTCATTATAATGTGATATATATTTGGTTACCAATCAGATATAGTTTTTGAAACGAATACAGGTGTTTTTCCGTCCGGAGTGTCTCCCGGGTGAGGGGTTCGGGCGAGATTTCAACTGTCAGGGAATTCTTAACAGTTCAAAAAGAGGGAAACCGGGAAGCTGAAAGAACTGTCCGGAGTGCGGCGGAGGATATTCTTTCGACGGGGGACGGGGTAAATTGCGCTTCAGAGCTCAAGACTGTTTTCATTCAGCAGAAAATCCAGAATTCCCATCGTCACAATCCCGTCATTGTCCCTTCTCAAAAAGACATAATCCCTCGTTACCACAATCTTCTTGAAACTGTCATGTACCGACAGCAGCGGACGCACCCCCTGCCGTATCTTTTCATCGTCCGGAAGTGCAAACGCTGACTGAATATAATATCGTTTACTCCCCTGACCTGCAACAAAGTCAATCTCGAGATGTTTTCTGGAGTACGCCCCTTCAGCATCCTTTTCATATGTTTCGACAACACCCACATCCACCTGGTAACCACGGACCCGGAGTTCATTGAAGATGATATTTTCCATCACATGATTCTCTTCGGTCTGTCTGAAGTTTAGGAGGGCGTTGCGGATTCCGATATCCTCGAAGTAGTACTTCCGGGGAGAGCCGATGTAGCGTCTTCCTTTTACATCATACCGCTCGGCGCCTTTTATCAGGAAGGCGTCTTCCAGGGCGTCTATGTAGGATTTAATCGTGTTCTGCGAGATGGAGCTTCCTGTTACCGTCCGGAATGTGTCGGCAATACGTTTCGGGTTTGTAAGTGACCCGACAGATGAGGAAAGCACCTCTACGAGCCGGAAAAGCTCCGCATCGTTTCGGATGCCGTGACGTTCGATGATGTCTTTGAGGTATGTTTCCCGGAACAGGTTTGTCAGATATTCGGTCTTCTGCTGCCCGGTCTTTCGTGAGAGGATGAAGGGGAGACCTCCGTATAAGCGATACTCTTCCCAGCCTCTGTACCGGTCTCCTTCATACGCCGACATGAACTCACGGAAACTGAGCGGATAGAGGTGTATTTCATCTCCTCTTCCGCGGAATTCGGTTATCACATCCTTTGAGAGCAGCCGTGAGTTGCTTCCGGTGACATATACATCTACGTTTTCGCGGTGGTTCAGGGAGTTTAAGACGCTTTCAAAGTCATCTGCCATCTGGATTTCGTCGAGGAGGATGTAGTGCATCTGTTCGTCCTGTATCTGTGATTCAAGATGCTCAAGGAGGATGTCGGGGCTGCGGTACGCTTCCATCTTCCGTTCGTCGAGTGAGATGCGGATGATGTGGTCTTCATTGACGCCGGAGTCTTTGAGATGTTTTACAAAGATTCTGAAGAGGAGGTAGGATTTTCCGGCTCTCCGTGCTCCGGTGACGACTTTTATCAGTCCGTTGTGTTTGCGGTCGATGAGTTCCTGAAGGTATCTGCTGCGTTCTATTTCCATGGGGATTCCTATTGAATATTTTTGTTAGTAGTAGCATTTATTTTCAATATATTTAAATGTATCTCGAAATGGGGGGGGCTGCGGATGCGTGGCGGGCTTCGGTGCGGGTGCTTGTGGTCATGGGTGAATCAGCCGCGGTTTTGTGAACTCGCACGTAGTGCTCGGGA
>JAGHSU010000170.1 GCA_018065685.1 Candidatus Methanocorpusculum equi
GGACCTCCGCCATGTCAAGGCGACGTCATAGCCAACTAGACCACGAGTCCTCTGCACCTTAGTGCTCTAATATATTGGTTCGTACAACATATAAAGATTTGTAAATGATATTGGGAAACCCGGACACATGCCGGACCGCCCGGTCAGCTTCCGGTATCAAAAAGCCGGTGCTGCTTTGTCGGTTTTCTGATGCCGAGAACACGAACTGCCGATTCTGACACACGCTCCGAGTATTCAGGGGCCGTGTAGACGCCAAGCCTCCACTGCTCCGCACGCGTCCGGTTCATCAGGCTGAGAAGCGGGACTATCTCCTCGAACGGAACAAAATCATGCAGGCTTTTCACCTTAATATGCATCTGCATCTCGCGCCGCACCTGAGGGATGTCAAGAATCACATACTCTTCACTAACACCGGCATCTGATGCAATCTCTTCTCTCAGCCGCTCCTTTTCTGCGGAGGAAAGTTCCGCTGCTTTCTGCTGGTTAACCTGACTTCTCCCGACATAGACGGCACGTTTATAGAGCGACCTTGTTCTGATGCGCGACATCAAATCCTGTGCACAGCGTGAATCCGAGGCCGTGAGGAACTGCGTTGCCTCCGCATCATCCATCCGGAGAAACCGCTGAATGTTTTCCGCGGTTAAGGCGTGTCTTCCTGCCAGAAGAAACATCTCCTCTGCGATTCTGCTTACATGGTGATAATACACGGAAGGCCCCATCAGTGTCCGTGCAATCAAAAGGGCTTCCGCTGCAGAAAGCCCCTCCTCTTTCAGGAAGAAGCCGTTTGATGCATCCATTGAAAAGGACTGTATCAGGCGGTTTGCATCAAGCACCCCGTAGGGGACCCCTGTGTAATGTGCATCGCGCATAAGATAGTCCATCCGGTCCACATCCAGGTCCCCGTGGATAATCGATGCCAGACGGTGCGTTCCGCTTATGATTCCTGCAGCCTCTTTTACGTCTGCGCCGAACTCATCAAAGTACGGCTGCAGTTCATCAGCGTACGGCAGGATATTATCATGCGAAAACGGGAAAAACTCCCCTGCCAGCCGTTCGCTTGAGTGGGAGAACGGGCCGTGCCCGATGTCATGGATAAGGGCTGATGCGGTAACGAGCAGCCGCTCGTCTCCGGGCAGTTCAAGTTCGCGGCAGACCCTGTCTGCAAGAGCCATCGTCCCGAGCGAGTGCTCAAACCGGGTGTGGTTTGCGCCCGGGTAGACAAGGTAGGCAAACCCGAGCTGACGGACTGCATGCAGGCGCTGAACGAGGGGGGAGTCAAGAAGCGGGATTAAGGCATCGGGGACCTCAATATAGCCGTGAACCGGGTCTTTAATCTGCTTTGCCATATAACATTACCTCCTTACATCCATTTCATGCCGCGGGCGGTCCCGCTTATTTTTTCTTCCTTCATGTTCGTCTGTTTCTGTGCTGTGCGGACAGGACTTAGCATCTCTTTTGTCTGTTGTTTCTGCGAAATCCTAATCACATTTCCGGTCTCCTTCGGTTGTCTGGAGGGGCTGATACGCACAATGTTTCCAATCTCTTTTGGTCTTTGTCCGGTCCCGATACGGACTGCACCCATCCCATCCTTCGGCTTCTGCCCAGACCTGACCGCAACAGCGCCGTCCGCATCATTTGGTCTCTGTCCGGGGCCCACCGATATGTTTCCGTCCGCAACATTTGGTCTCTGTCCGGGGCCCACTGATACGTTTCCGTCCGCATCATTTGGTCTCTGTCCGGATTTTACTGTCACGGCCCCGTCTGAATCTTTGGGTCTTTGTCCGGGCCCCACTGTGACCTCCCGCTCCGTTTCCTTTGGTCTTTGTCCTGACCCCACTGTGACCTCTCGCTCTGTTTCCTTCGGCCGTTTTCCGGAGCCCGGAGAGACTCTGTCCTCTGTCTCTCTGGTAACCTTTCGCATGCCAAGGTCTGCCTGCCCTGCGAGCACCATATCCGGCTGTTTATTTCGCGGAGGAAGCGGGATTGTATCATCGGCTTTTACTTTTCTTTCTTTCGCGGGTCCGAGAGATATCTTCTCATCGGGTTTGCGGTAAGGTGCGGCTGCAGCAGATGACTCAGGCATCAGGGGGACTTCTTCTGCCCGGGGAGTCTCAGTCCGGTCTGTATACGAATATCCTGCAGGTTCTTTATCCTTCCCGTATTCAGGGGCCGCCGGATGCGGGATAACGGGGTGCTCTTCAAAGAAGTCACCGTCTTCCTCTTTTTTTGCAGTTACCGGTGTTTCTTCAAAGACATCCCTGTAGTCCTCTCTTTCCGCCGGTGCAGCTGCTTCCTCAAAAACATCTCCGCTGTCTTCTCTTTCTCCCAATGCGGATGCTTCCTCAAAAACATCCATGCTTTCCCGTTCCGTGTTTTCCGGTACACCCTCCTGTTTAGGATACTTTTCAAAGATATCCTCGTTTTCCTCAGGGTTTACCGGGTCCGTTTTCATCTCAGGGGCGGGGTTTGTTTTTTTTTAAGTTGTGTGCCGGGAGATTGTGCAGCTGTATAGCGGACCTGTTCCTCAAAGACATCCGTATCGCTCAGTCCGACCTCCCATATGTCGTCATACTGATTTTCACCCGGCCGTTCCTGCGGATACATCACCGCAGCTGCAATGGATTTGCCGTACGCGGTGTTTGGCCCGGGCGTTTCCGCAGCAGGTTCCAGGAACGGGACGTTTATATACGTCGAAAGGACCTCTCCCTCCTCAAAGATTTCCTTATCGGCCGCGGGACGGAGTTTCGGCTCTGCTATTTCATTGGTCTGATCATTAACCCCGCGGTATTTTTTCCCAACCTCTTCTTCATAAGACGATTTAATCTCATTCAGCTCCGCAAGCCGCGGTACATTTTCAATACCTGCGAGGACTATGATAACGCCCACATCCCGTGATGAGTGCACAGGATAGTCACCGGCACGCATCTCAAGGCCTTTGATACTCCTGTCAATCCATTTGCGGATTGTCTGGAACCCCTTCATGGAAAGTTCGTTTGAGGGGCCTGTAATCAGAACAAGCGCCTTATTTGCTGTTGTTAAGTCGCACGGGATTGAAACCTCTTCATATACCGCCTGTTTTGCGAGTTCAACGATTCGTGCAGTTCGTTTCTGTCCTTCTTCAAGCAGATATTTTTCCATTCTGAAGCGGTTGAAAAATCCAAGCAGACTCTTTGGAATGCGTTCTGCTGCATATCCGATTGAGACAATGTCCGAATCGGCAAGAGTGTTTAACACCTCTCCTGCATCGAGGACCACCTCTGCGGATTCAAGACCGTCCGGGGTAATCTCTCCGGCGCGAAGCAGCAGTTCTACCCGTCTGGTAAGCAGTTCATTCAGCCTGGGGGCAGCATCCTGTATCGAAAGTTTTGCGGGCTGTAAGGCACCCTCCTCATCTTCTTTTTCCTGCTTTTTATCGGCTATATGTCCCTTTCCCTCTTCAAGCCGCTGAATCCAGGTTTCATTGTCAAACAGAATGGAGGCGTTTGCTTCCCTTCTGATTTCTGAAAGGGTTGCTGCGGCACGGGCAGACACACGCGCTCCTTCATTTCGTGCGGGAAGCGTCAGTATAGTATAGACGGGGTCGGCAAACGTAACATTCAGCTGTTTTAAGATGCCCGGGACCGTCTCTGCCATCCGCCCCCCGAGACCCGCGCAGATAAATATCGCATCCGCCTCATCTGCGATTGCATCATCAAAGTACCCGGAGATGTGATTAATATCAAAATCGTATCCGGTAAGACAGACCTCGGTTTCCACAGAGCTTGGAGATAAGTATATGCGTTTTTCCACATCAACTGCCTCCATCGCATTGAGGTTTTCACGGTCTGCATCAAAAATATAAGCGCGTACACTCTTAACACTGCTTTTTTCTTCGTGGGCCAGAAGCATATTGACAATACGGGAACCGGCCCCTCCGATACCAATCAGTAATGCACGCATCTATAACTTATTACATATTTAATTTCTCAGAATATAAGTTTTCAGTGAACAAAGCAGACATCTGCCGCTGAAAATGGATTGTATCAGCCCTGCTGTAACAGAATGTCTCCTCCCGCGCTTGGTCCTCGGGATGATACAGGGTCAGGAAAAAGGTCTCCGTGAAGGAAAAAATGAATGAAAAAAGGAATAAATATTATGCAGTCTTAACCGCCGCTGCGTCTTCGAGCCCGAGCTCTGCGATTGAAATCTTCTGCATCTCGCCTTTCTGGATTTTACCGGTAACGGTCATCGGGAATTCCGTACAGAAGCGGAAATATTTCGGCATCTTGTATCTCGCAATTTTTCCGTTGAAAAACTCCCTGATTTCCTCTTCAGTCAGAGTCATCCCGTCTTCAACCTTAATCCAGGCACAGAGTTCCTCGCCGTATTTTATGTCCGGAACACCTATGATGTAGACATCGGAGATCTTCGGATGCTGATGGAAGTCCTCTTCAATCTCTCTCGGGTAGATGTTTTCTCCGCCGCGGATAACCATCTCCTTTAAGCGTCCGACCATTCTGACATATCCGTTTTCATCCATCGTTCCAAGGTCGCCCGAGTGCAGCCAGTGGTTTTCATCGATGACCTGACGTGTTGCCATCGGATTGTTGTAGTATCCTTTCATCGTACAGTAGCCGCGTGCGCAGATTTCCCCGGTCTCTCCGCAGGGAACAATCTTTTTCGTCTTCGGGTCGATGATTTTAATTTCGGTGTGGGGGAACGCTCTTCCGACGGTTGATACGCGCATCTCAAGAGAGTCCGAGGTGGTAGACATTGTAACCCCCGGAGCGGTTTCCGTCTGGCCGTAGACAATTACGATATCTTTCATGTACATTTTATCTGCAACTTCACGCATCTTCTCTATCGGACAGGGGGAACCTGCCATGATGCCGGTCCGAAGCGATGAAAGATTATAGTTTTTGAAGTTCGGATGTTCAAGTTCTGCAATGAACATGGTGGGAACTCCATGAAGTGCCGTACACTTTTCGGCTTCAACGGCATGAAGCACCGCTTCAGCATCGAACGCAGGGCACGGGATGACCATGGTTGTGCCGTGGGTGACGCATGCCATGTTTGATAGGACCATCCCGAAGCAGTGATAGAACGGGACCGGGATACAGAGTTTGTCTTCGTTCGTAAAAGCCATCCCGTCTCCGATGATTAATCCGTTGTTTAGGACCGAATGGTGGGAAAGCGTCACTCCTTTCGGATATCCGGTAGTCCCTGAGGTGTACTGGATGTTTAATGCATCATCAAACGCAACATCTGCCTCCCGCTCTTCAAGTTCCTCGTCAGAGATGTACTCTCCCATCTCAAGAACCTCGCTCCAGCGGTACATTCCGTTGTAGGTAATCTCACCCATAAACACGATGTTTCTCAGGTGCGGGAACTTTTCTGTGCGGACATTACCAGGGGCTGCTTCAAACGCCTCAGGGCATGCTTCGTAGAACATTCCCACATAGTCGGATGTTTTGAACTTTCCCTGAAGAATCAGTGTGTCTACCTCGGACTGTTTTAAGGCATATTCCAGTTCAAAGGTACGGTATGACGGGTTGATATTGACCATAACAGCGCCGATTTTTGCAGTGGCAAACTGGACCAGAATCCACTCAGGATAGTTAAGAGCCCAGATTGCAACGCGCATTCCATGCTCGACCCCCAGCATCATAAGACCTTTGGCGAGTTTGTTAACCTCTGCTAAAAACTCGCTCCAGGTGTAGCGGAGAACAGGTGTTGTTTTCCTGACCGGGGAATTGCTTGCGGTTTCACGATAGCTGTTCGGTTCATCGGAGACCAGACCTTCATGAGTGTCGCGCACTGCGGCAGTTTCCAGAACATCTTTTCCGTACGGGTTCTTCTGAAATGCAACCAGAGCGTCCCCATGCGGATATTTAGCCGCTATGCTGTTTAATAACTGACCTACCGTGCATCCCAGAAGGGGTTTATCGGAGGTGCCGCATGAGTAACTGTCAGACATTATTATCTAATATTTGTATTGTAAGCTTAAAAAGGTACGATTCGGAATCTCAACCCTTTTCCGGCACGAAGCAGGGCCGGCTGCGGAAAAGCGGGAATTTTATAAAATATGAATCTGAAACTCGCGGTGTGTGAGGCAGGTCAAAAAGAGTTGTTTATCCTGGGTTAAAACCAGGAGTCAAGGGTTGCCTGACCTTTTTTCGCATGAATTTTATCAAGACCCGCTTCAACCCGTTCTTTCATGAATCCATGTTCTTCGCAGAGAAGTTCAATGACTTTATCTCTGTCAGCCTGGCGTTTTTCAATCGTATAGTCGGAGGTAACTTCCGGCGAGAGGAAATAACTGATAAGTTCTTCCGGTTCAGCTGCATTTTCCGACTCCCCGATACGCTCTTCAAATTTCCCGGCTTTCACAATTTTTATTGCTGTTTTCGGCCCGACGCCTGAGACCCCGCTGTTATAGTCTGTTCCGATGAGAAGAGCAGTCTGAATCAGTTCTTCGCGTGTCAGCCCGAGGTGTGCAAGTGTCTCTGCACATCTGATGCGCTCGGGATAGACAGAGTACACCTTCCCGCGGAGTCTGCGCTTTCCGGAGATGGTGACATTTCGGACCAGTGTTTCGCAGCCGAAGAGCAGTGAATCATAATCCTGGGAAACCGAAAACGTAACATCGCCTTTCTGCGTCATAAATGCAGACTGTGCCTCTCCTTCACCCGGTGCCTGAATCCAGGCAATTCCAAGTGCAGTGAGGAGTTCTTTTGCGGAATCCCTGACGTATGCATCAACCTTTGAGGAGGCCATTGCATAGCGGTGTGCTTTTTCTTCATCTCCTTCCGCTACTGCGCGCGCCCACTCCTCTTTTGCATGTTCACGGACAGCACTCCGCTCTTCCAGTGTCTTTTCCTTAAATGCCGGAGGTTTTCCGTCAAAAACATACACAGGTGTTATATTTTTCTCAATCAGGTTTGCGCTGCGGAACAAAAGTCCGCTTAAATGCGAGGTTATCCGCCCCTCCTCATCCATGAGCGGCGCACCGTCAGCCTGGCGGATTCCTGATAAAAACTGGTAGAGGGCGTTGTATGCATCGACAGCAGCAACTCCCGCGAGGTTTTCCCAGCCCGGGTTTTCGATGCAGCCTTCCAGAAGCGCCCGGATGGCAACGCCCATTTATCTGTACATCCGTGTTTTGAGGCTTTCGACGGTTTCGATGACAGTCTGGGTGGTTTTATCCTGTTTTGCAACAAGCTGTCTTCCCAGATCTTCCAGCACCGCGCGCATCTGCTTGTCGCACGCGCGCTGCTCCTCTCCAAGTTTGCGGATTCTGATAATGAGGTACAGAAACAGACCGCCCAAAGCGAGGAGAAGAACGAGAACAGTGACTGCTATGACCGCATCCTGCCATAAGCGGCTGACTGTGATGATTCCTGATATCGCCATCAGAACAATCAGAATCAGTTCCGGAATTACGTCTCTAATATTCATATACTTTAATTATGGTGACGACAAATAATTAAATTAACTATATGACAGAGGAAAGAGAGCGTCCGGAAACCACCGGCAATGGTGGAAAAATATCCGGTATTGCGGCTTACGGCGGAATGGTCCTTCTTATGTTTATAGCAGAAGCTGCAGCTCTGCTGCTGACAGGCCCCGCGCTTTCTGCCGGCATTCTGGCCTTTGATAACCCGGATTCACTCTGGAACGTGGCGCTATTCATCTTCCTGATGCTGTTGTTTACCGCCATCCTGCTCCTGTTAATCCGCAAAAAGGCGCAGAAAATTATCTCAATCATTATAGCGCTCTGTCTTCTGCTGTGTATATTTTACGTGGCGTTCGCTCTTCTTATGCTGATTCCGGATATCCCGAAAGCTGCCGCATACGTGTTTTCCGGGGTTATCGGCGCTGCAGGGATTCTCCTTCTCTGGAAGTTTCCGGATTGGTATGTAATTGATATTATAGGGATTGTCATATGTGCAGGGTGTGCCTCTATCTTTGGCATCTCCTTATCTCCTCTGTTAGTCATCGTGCTGCTGCTGCTGTTAATTGTTTATGATTTCGTTTCGGTAAAGTATTCAAAGCACATGCTGACGCTGGCAGACGGAGTTATGAAGCAGAAGATGCCGATTATGCTCCTTGTCCCCAAAACAAAGGGGTATTCGTACCGGAAGTCGGGTTATTCTGTTGCCAAAAAGCGGGAGGAACGAAGCGCATATATGATGGGCATGGGAGATATTATCATGCCCGCTATTCTAGTTATTTCTGCGCAGGTGTTTGCCTCCGGTATGGAGGTACTTGGAATATCCCTTCCTGCATTCGGCGCTCTCATCGGGTCTCTTATCGGCGTGATTCTCTTATCTATTCCGATGAAATCCGGAAAACCGCAGCCCGGACTCCCGATTATCAACGGGTGTACAATTGCCGGATTTTTAATCTGCTGCGTGATTGCAGGAAGCTGGGACTGGATTTTTATCAGCGTGTTTTAATTCCGGTCAGTCATCTTTTATGGGTGCCGAGATGGGAATAAAAAAGAAATCTATTTATAGATTCGATACGTACATTTAAGAGCACTATTGCTTTAAGATTTGCACCGATAGTGTAGAGGTTATCACTAGGCGTTGCCAACGCCTAAACTCGGGTTCGAGTCCCGGTCGGTGCACTTATTTTTCTGATTTTGTTTTTCTGAAAATTACATACCTTGTTTTGTTTATCTGTTTCGCGTATCGCATCTTTCCGTGTAGTATCCCGAAATTAGTTCAGTATTTATGTGATTCTGAATCGCATCCATCACACGCAGCCCAGAACCAGCTGTTCACGTAGTTCAGGATTCTTTCCGGCTTGAATGAATACCAGAACACCTCTCCCGGTGTTTTTCCCTCCAGACTCTTGTGT
>JAGHSU010000007.1 GCA_018065685.1 Candidatus Methanocorpusculum equi
GAGCTTTCGGAAAGCCGAGGCTTCCGCTGACAAAATCATACTGGAAGTCTGTTACCACCAGAAGGCGCGTCATTGTTGTGTTATTCCCCGATGAACTTCTTTATCTCTTCATAGATGAAGTCACGGACCTTTTCGACCTCTTCAGGAGATCCCCTGAACGCCAGAAGCTCGCGCTCGTCGTGGTCCATGTTTGCAAATGTCAGGGATCTTGTAACCCCGACAAGCTGTACGTTAAATTTCAGTGCCGCATCCCTGATGGTCGCCCTTGGGGTGCCCGGGGGAAGAATTAAATCAACCTCTTCCGGCATATTTTCCGCAGTATGTGGTGTGTCAGTCATTGTTCCTTTTCCTTATCTTTCTTTACTTTCCTTTTTCTTTACTTTCCAATCTTCTGGCGTTTTGCCATAATACAGTGTCCTCCGCGGACACCGCCAATCGGGCACTTCGGGTGTCCGATACTGTTCATGCAGCGTCCCATAAGGGCAGACCCGCGGGCAAGACCATCATCCACAAAGACCAGATGGTCAACCGGCTTATCATAGATGCCGCGTTCTGCCACCCCGTCTAAGATATATTGCGGCTTGTTTCCGGAAATAATTGCACGTCCGGTAAATCCGATAGAGCTGTTCTTTGGAAGAAGACCTTTTTCATTGCAGATGTCGATGATTTTAAGGGCAGTATTTGCACACACGCGGTCAATGACCTCGCGGATGACTTTCTTGTTTTCCTTCTGTGCGAGTTCTGCTCCGATTGCCTCAAGCTCAGGGATTCTGTCTCCGTTTACTCCGGCATCAACACCGATTAAGAGAATACCTGATGCCTTTGCCACATCTGCGCAGACCGGGACCTTTCCAAATCTGGTACGCTCCGGCGGGACCTCGCGGATGTCAATTATCTCCATGCAGCGGTCGATGTAGGGCTGCGCCTTCTTTAAGGCGTTTGAAGAGGCCGCTGCACAGTGTTCTCCGAAGAGGTCGAGTGCAGTTCCTTTCTTTTTATCAACAAGTCCGGTCCCGCGGATGATTGCATCAGGGATTGCTCCTGCAAGCCCGCAGAAGTTTCCGATGGTCTTTGCAAACGGAGACTCCGCATCGGGGGAAACATCGGATGTGATACGCCCGTCGAGCGTTGTTCCGAAGTCCATCGAGATGCACGGGTTTCTGAAATCGACCTCGGTCCATTTCGCACCCTCTTTGATGCCTGCCATGGCAAGCTCTCCTTCCATCTCGTTTGCAACCATCTCAACTCCGGTGGTTCCCGAGGGAGGTGTAACACCGGCTACAGCGCCTGTAAAGACCAGACGGTCTGCAAAGCTGTGCGGACGAAGCTTCGGGGGAAGGCTGTTGATTCCCATCGGAGGCGTCATCTTCTTTGGGGGAACGCCTGCTAACAGACATCCGTCAGCAAGCGCCTTGATGAACTCTCCAACCTGGTCTGGAGAGTCCATTGCCGCGACAACACCGGTGCTTCGCACAACAAAGTCAAGGTCTTCGGTGATGCTGAGGTTTGCATCCTTGTGGCATTTGATTAAGGTGTCTCGGACAAGCTCTGTTACAGATTCGCGGGTGAGTTCCGTTCCGTCGAGAGTGGTCCCGAACACAGTTTCACCCGGTTTCGGGGGCCTTACGTCACGGCTCATGGAAACTGTTTTTCCAATGATGTAGGAGTGACCGTCCTCTAAGTTTGTTCCGGTCAGGATACACTTTGTGGTGGTGTTTCCCATCTCGACCGATGCTACGATGAAGTAGGGTTTTGCTTTATATTCGGGCTGACTGATGCCAACCCCGTACCCTGCAGCCATGGGAGGGGCGACACTTTCCACAATCCACGGCTTCGGTGTTTTTTTGAAAAATCCTGGTGACATAAATATAGTATTCTTCGTCAGACAGGGGTATATAGGTTTCGTTTAGGACGTGAGGGTTTTTCCGATACGTTTATCTATTTGAATCCGGCTTTGCGAAAGTGAAGAATCACGTAAATAATCGCCCGATAAGAAATCATCCGGGAAAAACAGGATAAAATATCTGACACATATCAGAGAGCAGAGCACTTCCGCACCGCGCGGTCAGGGGTTTATATGTCCCAACTCCCAATTCATAATCATGATAGAACTGACAGATGACAAAATGAGGAACAGACTGAGAAAGTCTCTTGACACTGCAGCGGAAAGCCCTTCGACCGCTTACGCAGAAAAACACACACATCTGGTAAACCTTTACCTCAACTACCTCTTAACAAATTATCCGCCGAAGGAAAAAAGTGAGGAGCGAGAGAAAAACTAAAGATGAAAGGGCCGCCCTGATGAAATACAGCTAATTCTTTTTGCACAGACTAAGAACGATAGAGGCCCCGATTTCTGCAGCAAATACCGCGAACGAAACAAAGAAAACCAAAAACGAGCAGTCTGGGAAGGATTCATCGAAATTATAGTCTGCGATACTGTAGATAAGGCATATGGTAAAAACAGCAAATCCAACAGCACCTGCCCATAACGTAATGCTGTGTGCGGAATCAGGGGAAAAAGAGGATTTTTTTGCGCTGTCCTCTTCTCCCGCGCTTTATTCGTCTTCTGCAGCAGAGCGCGGGGCATCCCCGTCGATGCCGTTCATTTAATAAACCGGATTACTTCATATCGGAAAAGACCAGATCGTAAATCCAGTCCTCAAGGAGTTTGCAGGACGATACATTACACTCTTCCGTGCAGGCAACACAGGGAACAATGGATTCACCTGCCATTAACAGCATCGGGTCAATGGTTTTCGGAACGATAACGCCGCGGATTAAGTACGAGACACCTCCTACTTTTTCACGGGTAACACGTTTTGCATCCTCCAGTTCCTTTATCACACGCGAGCACGTTCTGCTGTCCATATCAAGCGCTTTCCAGAGTTCACTCTGGAGAATGCCGTCCGGCTGTCTGCAGATAAAGTCATACGCTGCCTCGGTGCGTTCCTCTATTTCTTCACGTGATAATACCATAATGTCAGTTTAAAGGTGCAATGCTTAAGATATTGTTTCCGCGGATGACTACATCTCCGAGCTCTCTTCTGCCGTTTGCCGTGATTTCCACGGTATTTTCCATGTGCAGATTCAGATACTCATCCATTGCTGCAAGTCTTCCCTCAAATTTACATCCTTCATCCTTGATTTCCACAGAGATGTTCTGGTCAACGAGGGAGTTGACCTTTTTTATTGGAAGAACAATACCGGATACCATAATAACAACTATTGGCTTTCTAAACTAATTAACCTGTCTTTTTGTATCCGGGACAGACGTACCGGCAGATTTTGTCTCTGAAAACCGCGCGCATCACCCCTTCAGGCCATGCTGAAAAACAAAAGCACGAAATGACTGCCGGAGAAAAGAGAACTGAAATAAGAAATCAAAGAAAAGTGCGAGGGATGGGATTCGAACCCAAGAACTACTACTAGACTAGCCCCTCAAGCTAGCGCCGTTGACCTGGCTTGGCTACCCTCGCCTGTTGACTCATACATATTGTCGTCTCACGGTTATAAACCTAATGGAATGCAGACACAAGAATTTATCATCTGGCAGGCCGTACAAGTAAGATAAATGTGGCAGCAGATACCCGAATACTTTGCGGATTCCCCCTCACAGCAGAAAGTACTGCGGTTTTTACTGGAAAACGGGTTCGGAATCAGCCCGAACGGAAAAATTGCAGTAAACGGGATTGAACTCTCCTCGGCTGCAGTCTCGCGCGCGGCGGGAGTGGACAGAAGAGTTGTGGATGCAGCAGCAGAGCGCATCGGAGAGATTGAGGAGCTGCGGACCATTTTTGCCAATCTGCGCGTAACACCGGACTTTACCAACGTCGCAAAGGACCTGGGACTTTCTGTAATCACCATTCTGCCCAAAAACGCCGGGGATAAAAACATTGTAGCATCAGCTGCAGGCGTTCTTGCCTCGTTTGACCTTACCCTGCGCCAGATTTTTGTAACAGACAGTTATGCCGCGGAAAATCCGAAACTGGTCATCATCATCGACGGAAAACTCCCGGCAGAAGCGCTCGGGATGCTGCGCGAACTTCCGGCGGTTAAATCAATTATTCTCTGATACACTCTTTTTAGGGATTTGCCCGGGTATACATCCCCCATCACCGCAGAAGGCACGACCTCTGCGCAGGTTTTTATATGTTAACAAACATACATCAATGTACAAAAATAAACATTGAGGAATCATGACACAGGAAATTCCCTACAAAATCTATCTGCACGAGAATGAGATGCCGAAATACTGGTACAACATCCGCGCCGATATGAAAAAGAAGCCCGCGCCGCTCCTGAACCCGGCAACACACCGCCCGATGACCTTCGAGGAGCTGCAGCCGGTTTTCTGCGACGAGCTGATACGCCAGGAACTCGACAACACCACGCCGTACATTGAAATCCCGGACGAGATTTATAACTTCTACAAAATGTACCGCCCGTCACCTCTGGTGAGAGCATACTGTCTGGAAAAACTCCTCGACACGCCGGCGAAGATTTACTACAAGTTTGAAGGGAGCAACACCTCAGGGTCACATAAGCTAAACTCCGCAATCGCACAGGGGTATTACGCAAAACAGCAGGGCCTCACCGGAGTTACGACCGAGACAGGTGCCGGACAGTGGGGCACAGCACTTTCGATGGCATGCGGCTACCTCGGCCTCAAATGCCATGTCTTCATGGTAAAAGGAAGCTACGAGTTAAAGCCGTTCAGAAAAGAGGTCATGAGAACCTACGGCGCAGAGGTCACACCGTCTCCATCAGATACCACTGAGGCGGGCCGCAAAATCCTAAGTGAACACCCGAACACAAGCGGTTCTCTCGGGTGCGCCATCTCGGAAGCGGTCGAGACCGCGGAAAACACCGAAGGGTACCGCTATGTCTTAGGAAGCGTCTTAAATCAGGTCATGCTCCACCAGTCAATCATCGGACTTGAGTGCAAGACCGCGATGGACAAATATGATATTACCCCGGACATAATCATCGGCTGTGCAGGCGGAGGGTCAAACCTCGGAGGACTCATTGCCCCCTTCATGGGCGAGCAGCTCAGAGGAGAGGCCGAGTACGAGTTCCTCGCAGTAGAGCCTGCCTCATGTCCGAGCTTTACCCGCGGACGGTATGCGTATGATTTCTGCGACACAGGAAAGGTCTGTCCGCTCGCAAAAATGTACACTCTTGGATGTGACTTTATCCCCTCCGGAAACCACTCAGGCGGTCTCAGATACCACGGCATGAACCCTGTCTTATCCCAGTTCTATGACGAAGGACTGCTGAAAGCCACTTCGATTGAGCAGACACGGGTGTTTAAAGCGGCGGTTACCTTCGCAAGAATTGAAGGAATTCTTCCGGCCCCTGAATCAAGTCATGCCATCTGTGCGGCAATCGATGAAGCAGTCCGCTGCAAAGAAACAGGTGAGGAAAAGACCATCCTCTTCGGCCTTACCGGAACCGGCTACTTCGACCTGAAAGCATACGAGCAGTTTAACAACGGTACGATGACTGACAGCATCCCGACCGACGAGGAGCTTGAACAAAGCTTTGCAAAGCTCCCGAAGGTTGAGGCATAAACTATGTTAAACATCACGACATTCCTCGATGCAAACCTGCGGCGCCTTGATAAACCGGTCTTTCTCTGTCCCGAGAGAGACACCTCCTACACCTCAAAAGAGATTCTCTCCATCGCATCAGAGATTGCGCGGCGCCTGAAGTCTCTCGGAGTCCTCCGGGGAGACGGGGTAATTCTTTATCTGAACAGCAGCCCGGAGTATCTTTTCTCATACATTGCGGTCTGGAGAATCGGTGCGGTCGCCGTTCCGACAAACCGTGTCTATACGAAAAGCGAACTCGCATACATGCGGGAAAACTCAGGTGCAAAGGTTATTATAACAGACCCTAAAGGAAAAAGCACCGCGGAAGGTCTTGAGGCCGCGGTCTTTGTCCCGGAAAACACCGACTCGTTCCTCAGCGCAGAGATTCTCCCCCCGGAAAAAACCGAGTTCTCCGATATCTGCCAGCTTCAGTACACTTCAGGGACCACCGGAAAACCGAAAGGGGCGATGCTTACCCACGGAAACTGGTTTACCGCGATTCACAACGAGTGCGATGTTTTGATGATGCGTCAGGATGATGTCTATCTCGGGATTTACCCGATGGGCCACGTTGGCCTTTCCTGGGGTTTTGCAGCGCTTCGTGCAGGTGCGCTTTACATCATGATGGAGCGCTACGACCCGGAGCGCTATCTTGCCCTTTGCAGGGAGTATAAGGTCACCGTGCTCGCAGGCATGCCCCCTGTGATTCATTCGCTCACGGAGGCACCCGCAGGGACTGAGGAGATGGTAAAAACCGTCCGCGAAATCATATCAGGCGGGGGGCCCCTCCACCACGAGACATGGAAAAAGTTCCATTACCGGTATCAGATTCCGGTGGTAAATGCCTATGGTCTTTCAGAAACTGTTGTAATCGGTACAGGGACCGCCATCCGGCCGGAGGATTATGCAACGGCAGACCGGTTCCAGAGTGTGGGCCATCCGGTCTGTTTCTCGGAGGTTAAAATTGTTGATGAGCTCGACCCCTCGGTTGAGATGCCGCGGGGTACTGCAGGAGAGATTGCTCTTCGCGGACCGGCCACAGCACTCGGGTACTGGAACATGCCAGAGGAGACGAAAGCGGTGTTTTTAGACGACGGCTGGTTCCTTACGGGAGACATCGGCTATCTGGATAAGGATGAGCGGCTCTGTATCACCGACCGGAAAAAGGATATGATTGTGATGTCAGGGTGGAAGATTTATCCGACAGAGGTTGAAAATGCGCTGATGGCATTTGAAGGAGTCAGAGAGATTGCAGTCTTCAGTCTCCCGCACGAGCACCGCGGCGAGATCCCTGCAGCTGCGGTTGTCTGGAAGGGGGGGTCCGGCGATGCTGAGACGAATGCGGAGAAGCTTCTGTCATTTGCAAAGGAGCATCTTGCCGGATACAAGGTCCCGAGAAAGATTATCACAGTGGATGAACTGCCGCGGGTGAACGGGTGGAAACTGCTGCGCCGGGTTTTAAGGGAACAGTATTCGTAAATGTGAGAGGTGAGTGGAGAGTCTCCGGCTCCGGACATTTGGACGTGTAGTGACGTGTCCAAATTTGAGCGGGAAATCAGGGTTGTTTTTGATTTAAACAGCTCTCCTCTGGATATTTTTAGTTTGGACATGTCAAATCAAAAACTATTCTCTTCTATTACTATATCATACTCTATAATTTCATCCACTTTTTTATTTCACATGTCCAAATAGAATAAATAGGGATAAGATGGGTTATTTTTAAAAATAAGTCAGAATAATGGTTTAAATTTGGACACGTGCCTTTTTTCACGTGTCCAATCCGAAAAACGTGAATTTGGGCCCTATTCCGGAAAAGGATTGTGAATTCCTGCCAGAACGTTGGACCCGTACTATTGGAGGATAAACTGTCCGGAAGACGAGAGG
>JAGHSU010000083.1 GCA_018065685.1 Candidatus Methanocorpusculum equi
GTATCACACCAGTCCCGAAAAGATATCGCTCTGTATAATCGTGTGACAAAATGGTGACATTTTGGCACAAGTTGTCAATCCGCAGCCAGGTTAGTGTGGCTTTTCTTTTCCATAGTTGAATCAGCCGCATTTTGTGGGCTCGCCTGTAAGGCTCGGGACGCAGATAACCGCAGAATCATCATACTATAAATATCACCATAACAAAGTATTACCATGAAAACCCAGATTATTCAGTTATCTGACAGTCACCCGGGACTTCCGTCATTCAAACCAGAATTCAAACCAAAGGACACCGTTCACCCATGAAACCGAAAGGACACATCACTCTCTTTATACTGATCGCGGTCTGCCTGACAGCAGCTGCCGCATTCGGGGCAGGGTGTGTGGATGACGCGGGGATTTTCCCGAGACCGGGGCAGGATTTCCCATACATCTCCCCGGATGAAACGGTTTCCGCTACAGAAGATGAGATAGAACAGTACATCTATATCTTTACGAACGAAGAGCGGACCGCGTACGGGCTTCCTGCAGTCTCATATGACCCGGTGCTCTCTGCAGCCGCGAAAGCACACAGCGCCGATATGGCTGCAAACGGATTTTTTGAACACACGAACCTGAAAGGTCAGGGGCCTGCAGCACGCGCAGCGGATGCCGGATATGAGATTTACAAGGACCTGGGTGAGGGGTGGTACACGGAAGGGGTCGGTGAAAATCTCTTTAAGATGCCCCACGGAAACGTCAGGGAAATCGGTTATGTCGGGAAATATGACGCAGAAAGACTGGCAAAAGAGATTGTTGACGGCTGGATGGAAAGCCCGGGACACCGTGCAAATATTCTCGATAAAGGGTATGAGAAAACCGGGATCGGTGTCCGGTATGACGGGGAAACGTACTATTATGTGACTCAGGATTTCTGGTGATGGGGGAGGGAGTTATTTAGTGCAGAGGTTTGCTGCGGGTTGTTGTAACTGACGGTGTGGATGCTTGAGGAGAGAACCGCGAATGACCGCAAATTTTTCCGTTTTCCCAATTCGCATTTTCTTCAGTCGTGAGGCTGCAACGTGCTAATCGCACGTTGCCTAGGCGCCTCACGTCTGGAAAATGCGGGAAAACGGGTTTGTTGAGAAGAGGGGGAGGGGTAGATTGACATGTATGAATCATAATATCAAATCCGGTATCTTCCCCCGTTTTCCCGCATTTTCAAGGAGTTCGGCGCCTCGGCAGGACGCGATTAGCGTCCTGTAGCCGAACGACGCCGGAAAATGCGAATTGGGAAAACGGAAAAATTTGCGGTCATTTGCGGTTCTTATTTCAGGAAGCCGCACCGTCAGTTACAACATCCGCGAAGAACACCCGCACTAAATGAACCGCGACCGGAACCTGACCAATCCGGATATTCATACATCAGACACACCCCATATCTGCATAGCCTAATATCCTGATACAACTAATATATACGCAGAATGGAGGAAGAAACCAAAACATTCGGGGAGTTCGCGATTTCTGAAGAGATGCTTTCAGCAATCAGCGACATGGGATTTGAGGAGCCGACACCAATTCAGCAGATGGCGATACCGCAGATTCTTGAAGGTAAAGATGTGACAGGCCAGGCGCAGACGGGGACAGGGAAAACAGCCGCTTTTGCGATACCAATCATAGAAAAACTCGACCCTGAGAACAAAAATGTTCAGGCAATCGTTTTATCACCGACACGCGAGCTTACCATCCAGACCGCAGAGGAGTTCTCACACCTGATGAAATACAAATCAGGCCTCTATGCAGTACCAATCTACGGAGGGCAGGCCATTGAACGCCAGCTTCGCGCGCTCCGCGGGGCTGTACAGGTGGTCATCGGAACACCGGGGCGTGTGATTGACCACATCAACCGCGGAACACTAAAGCTTGACAGTGTCTCCATGTTTGTCCTGGATGAAGCAGACCAGATGCTTGACATGGGATTCAGGGACGACATCTTTGAAATCATGAACCAGACCTCCGGAGAGCGGCAGACGGTTCTTTTCTCCGCAACCATGCCGGGGCCGATTCTTGAGATCTCCAAACGGTTCCAGAAGGACCCGGAGTTTATCAAAATCACCCGCAGGGAGCTTACGGTCCCGCAGATTGAGCAGACCTACATCGAGGTCCGCGAGCGCGACAAACTCGAAGCTCTGTGCAGATTCCTTGATATGAATAATCCGGAGCTTGCACTTGTGTTCTGCAACACAAAGCGCTCGGTAGACGAATTGATGACCCGGATGCAGGCAAGAGGCTACCTCGTCGAGGCAATCCACGGAGACATGAAGCAGATTCAGCGCGACCGTGTGATGACCCGCTTCCGCTCCGGCTCAATCGACGTCTTAATCGCAACCGATGTTGCTGCCCGCGGCATTGATGTCGATGATGTGGATATCGTATTCAACTATGATGTCCCGCAGGATGTCGAGTACTATGTCCACCGCATCGGAAGAACCGGACGGGCTGGAAGAACCGGCAAGTCCGTCACGTTTGTTGCCCCGCGTGAGATTTACAAACTCCGCGACATTCAGCGGTACGCAAAAATCAAGATTGCAAAGACACCGATTCCGACCTTAAGCGATGTGGCCGAGGTCAAGCAGCAGGCATTCCTCGAAAAGGTCCGCGAGGTCATGAACAATGAATCGGAAGACCTTGAACGCTACCTCCCGATTGTCGAGCAGCTGCTCGAATCGGACGGAGAGGAAGGAAAGGAGGTAACAAGCATCGAGGTCGCCGCAGCGCTTTTGAAGATGCACCTCGAGGATGAAAAGTCTTCGATGAGCGAGGAGATTGAAGAGCTTCAGCCGCAGCCGAAGGTAAAGAGGAGCCGCGACGAGAGAGACCGCGAGCGGTCCTTCCGCGGACCAGTCGAGGAGGGGACCTATGAAAACTCCGGCGCCGAGGAGGGAATGGTCAGATTCAGAATCACGCTTGGCAAGAACCAGCAGATCCGCCCCAAAGATATTGTGGGAGCGTTCGCAGGCGAGTGCAATATTCCGGGGTCTTCCATCGGAAGAATCGACCTGTACGGAAACTACTCGTTTGTCGAGGTCCCCTTAGAGCATGCGGATAAGGTCCGCGAGACAATGAGCAAGGCCACAATCCGCAACAAGGAGCTGCAGATAACTGTTGCAACCCCGAGACCCGAGCGTGACGCAGACGACTTCCGCGAGAGAAGAGGCGGATACGGAGGACGTGACGGCGGACACGATGGAGAACGCGATGGAGGACGCCGTGAGAGAGGTGACAGTGACCGGGGATACAGAGGCGAGAGAAGAGAGAGAGTTGAGAGAGGGGAGAGAGGAGAAAGAGGAAGCTACGGAGGCGACCGCAGAACGTCCGGAAGAGACAGTGGAAGACGCGACGGCGGCTACAGAAGAGACGGCGGCTACGGAGGGGACAGAAGACAGAGCGGCGGTTACAAGCGGGACTTCCGCCGGGACCGCAGAGAGCGTGAACACACGTTCTACGACTAATCTTTTTTCCCATAATCTTTTTCCTGCTTTTTT
>JAGHSU010000117.1 GCA_018065685.1 Candidatus Methanocorpusculum equi
TAATTCTGAAATTTACCTCTGCATCATCATTTCTCTTTGCCCGGATTTCGCCATTGCTGTTTACAGACAGCACCATCTTCAGATAGGGGTGTGCATTGACCACTGCTTTAACCGCAGCTTCAACTCTTGCAATATCTGTTGCATTTCCAAGATGCAGGAGGGATGGAATGTTATATATGGGTGTTCCCGGATTTGCGACACATTCAACAAAAGTACCATATTGAATCGGAGTAAGCGGGTAGTCTGGCAGTATTTCATATATCTCGTCTACATCAGGAGATACTAAATACTCAGCAAGTTTTTCTACTGTATTATATTCTAATATGGCACCAAGTTTTACGGTTACGTTAAACTCCCTGCTCAAAAGTACCATAAGCTGTACTGAACTAATAGAGGTCAGACCTGCATCAGCGAAATTTGTATTTATGCCAAATTTATCATGCCCAAGAACATTAGCAACGATACCGAATAGTTTCCGCTGGAGTTCATTCTGCGGCGGAATAATGTCTTCAACTACAAATTTCGCTTTGGGCAAAGCACGCTTATCAACCTTCATATTACGGTTATAAGGGATTGCATCAATCTGCATGACAACAGCAGGAACCATGTATTGCGGCTTTTCTGCTGCAACAAACTGCTTCAGGGATTTTGCATCAATCTGTGTATCGGAAACCACATATGCAGCGAGGAATTTTTCTCCGGATTCTTTTGCAACAGCAGTCACTGCCGCATCTTTCACACCTGCAAATCTGCGTACAACTTCTTCAACTTCCCCTAATTCCACACGATATCCGCGAATCTTTACCTGTTCATCACGTCTGCCGGCAAAATAGAGAATGCCGTTTCGGGATACAGATGCAATATCTCCAGCTCTGTAGGCTCTATCATATCCTTTTTCGGAACAGAACGGATTTTTGCGGAAAACTTCAGCCGTTTTCTCCGGCTGATTCAGATAGCCTCGGCTGACATCAAAACCGGAAACCCACAACTCACCAATCGCACCCGGGGGAAGAAGTTTTGTTCCGTTCTTTCCTGTGATATGCAGTTTTGTGTTATATACAATCCTTCCCAGGGGGACTGAAGAGTAATATTTGTCCAGCAGTATTGTAGAAACTCCTCCTGCATTCTCAGTAAATCCATATGTTGCGTGAATCTGATAGGGGGCAGACGGGGTAAACGGTGTGATCTTTTCGCCGGCAAGAAGAAGATAGCGAAGTGTTTTTGTCCCCTCAAGCTGAGCAAATTCACGACCGGCGTGAGCGGTCAGATGCGTAAAGAGAATCTGGTTTTCATTAAAGTACTTCTGCATTTTGCGCAGATTAAGGCGAAGCTCCTGCGGCAGAACATGTATACAGCCGCCGCTTATCAAAGCCGGATAGTAATCTATCAAATGCATAATCGAGCCAAAATTGCCGTATGCTCCAACACACAAATGGTTTTTCAGATTAGCACTGTCGCTGCAGTAGGAACAGATAGAGAGAATATTTCCATGTTCAAGCATCACTCCTTTTGGAAGTCCTGTTGAGCCGGACGTGTAGATTACCATACACAAATCCTCAGGGTTTGGATGCGGCAGCTGAATAGTACAGACCGGAAGAGATGCAATCTCATCTGTTGTCAGCACATCTCCGGAATAAACTTCTTTGACTTTCTGATATTCATCAGGAGTGGTGATAAGGAACTGAATTCCGGCATTCTGAATCATAAATTTCAGAGCATTTAACGGATATGCTGCATCAAGCGGGAGATATGCTCCGCCTGATTTGAGAACACCCATTGCACACACCGGCATATATTCGCTGATTGGGAGAAGAAGTCCTACAATCTTTTCTTTTCCGACACCGTGGAAAACCAGATGTCCGGCAATGCGGTCTGAGATTTCATCAACCTCACGATAGGTTAACCTGTGCTCTTCAAAAACCACAGCCTCGCTTTCCGGAGATGCTGCAGCACAGGCACGGAACCGGTCAACAACAGTCTCTATCAGATCAATCTCATAGTCTGTATGATTCATCTCATCAAGCAGGGCTTGTGCCTTATCACTCACTGCAGAAACATCGGCAAGAGTTTCTTTTTCAAGGAATTCTGCGAGGAGATGCTCATAGCATGAGAGGAAATCCTGCAGGAACTCTTCACCAAACAGTGCTGCGTTTCCTTCGCAGAATAATTCATATGTTCCATTCGGCAGCAGGAAAACCTGAACCGCAAGATTATTGCGGGTCAGAACATGTATTCCAGGCATGCCGGGATTTGTTTCATCTGCAAACAGAGTGTGTTCAACACGCCCCGGATTCCCGGACTCCGCAACCCGGGAGAGGACAGACTCAAACAACTCCGCATTGTTTCCCTGATAAGCAAATCCGACGTCGGGTGAGAGACCGTAGAACCGGATAATATCATGTTGGGAAATTGAGGAATATTCCATAGCACAACGCAGGTGTTCCTGTATTTCCTTCAGTGCTGCAGTGACCGTCTTTGATTCTTCAAACTGATAACAGACCGGAAGTGCGGTTGCAAGAAGGGAGACAGTTGCCTCAAAACCGGCGCGTGTTCTGCCGTGATACACAGATGAATAATACACCTTGTCCTGACCGGAGTAGATACTTAGAAGATAGCCGAATACAGTATTGAAGAAAACATTTTCCGTTACATCATGCTGTCTGCAGAATGCCTGTACATCTCCGACACGTAAGGCACTCTGATACACAGTGGTGATTGTTCCTTTGTTTGTTCCCGGATTTTCATAATCGACCGGAAGACTGCTGATTTCGGCTTCTTCAAAGAGTTTGTCATAGTATTCTTTTGCCTGTGCAAACCTGCTGCTTTTCCGTTCGTTTTCTTCAATGAGTGCTACTTCAAATCCGGTGTACGTTTCTTTTAGCAGAGGAAGACCTGCGTATGCAGAAGAGATGTCATACATCAGCAGCGAAAGTGATGTTCCGTCTCCTATGATATGGTGGAAATCAAAGAAGAGATACTTCCCGTCTGCAGTATCATAGAGTTCAAGACGGTAGAGAGGGGCGTTTAACAGAGTGAACGGACGGATGAGTGTCTGCATTTCCGGCAGATGGTCGCAGGTTAGAAGAGATACAACCGGTTCTGCCGCATCGTTTCGCACCGCACGGATATCTCCATTCTCATTTGCACGGAGATACATTTTGAGATACGGGTGTGCGTTGATGACCTGTTTCAGAGCTTCTTGTACCTTTGAAAGATTAACGCCGGATTGCAGTTTTCTGCACCCGGGCATGTTGTAGACTGTTTCCCCGGCATGTCCAAAAGACACGGTGAACATACCAAGCTGGTCCTGCGTGAGCGGGTAATCTTCCTGTACCGGAAATGCAGCATCAATCTCATCACAACTATAGGAGGCAATTTTTTCCGGGGTTCTTTCATGGTAGATGATATCTGTTGAAAGCCAGGAAAGACGTGCGGTGGAAAGCAGTTTCATTACTTTAATGGAATCCCCGCCGAGCGCAAAGAAATCATCATGGATGCCGACTTTTTCACACTCAAGTACCTCTTCAAATGCCGTACAGAGTGCCTGTTCTTCAGGGGTGGTAGGTGCGGCATAGACGGATTTATAGAGAGAGATGTCAGGAGGGGAAAGGGAAATCCGATCAGTTTTGCCGTTCAGATTTTTTGGAATTGCATCAAGGCGCACCAGATACCGGGGAATCATGTATGCAGGCAGTTTTTCTGCAAGAGAGATGCGTATGTCGTCTATGGGGAGTTCAGCATCGGATACATAATAGCCTACAAGATAGTTTTGTGAATCCGCATCAGAAAATGCTTTTACCACTGCTTCTTTGATGTGTTCTACAGATTGAAGAATCCGTTCAACTTCGAGTGTTTCAACCCGCTGACCGTTAATCTTAACCATCCAGTCTTTGCGGGTTACGTAGTTTAAGTCTCCGTTTTCATCAATGAATCCGATATCACCTGTGTG
>JAGHSU010000057.1 GCA_018065685.1 Candidatus Methanocorpusculum equi
GTGCGGGTTCAGTCTCTCCGGCATCTCCCGGACGAATGGATCCCGAAGATCACGCTCATTACGATATCTGGGAAGAATAAACATCCCTGATTCTTTTTTACCCGGATGACGTTTGGCAGTATCTCTTCCTGCTGTTTTTCGCTGCATTGAATGTGCTGTTCAGAGTGACTGAATCTGCTGTCTGAACAGCGCAGTTTTTATGGTGTTGCTCTGAAAAGAAGAAATAAAAAAGCACTGAAAAGAAAAGTGGACCCGGCGGGATTTGAACCCGCGGCATCTACGTTGCGAACGTAGCTATCTACCCCTGATATACGAGCCCTCAGTTGCGTTACAATATTCCCTCTCTATTATTAATAATCCTTCGATACAGCAACAGATGCGGAAACTGTACTCTCCCCTGTATTGTCTGCAGCCGTTACTTCTTCAATTTCACAGCCGAAAAAGCGCATAACAAGGAGTTTTGCCTTTTCCACGGTTGTCCCGTTCCGTCCTATGGCAAGCCCGAGGTGCTCTTTTTCCCGTACAACAATCCTGACAGTACCTTCGGAAAAAGAGACCTTAACCACATCTGCAGGCTTAAACATGTTTTCAACAAAGATCTCCCTGTTTTCATCATACTCAACCATCTCCACCCGTTTGCCGAAAATGTTCGAAAGCCTTCGGATATTCTCACCGTTCTTTCCGATGGCAAGTCCCATGCAGCCTTTTTTGATGATGTAGATAATCCGGTCGTACCGGTCGTCAATAATGCAGTCGAGTGCAGTGGAACGGGTTAATATCCGGAGCTCCTCAATGTATCTCCGCTCCTTAAACCCGAGACTGCGCTCAAGAACATCCCAGTCCGGAAGCATTCCGTGGTCTGATGAGAGTTCTTCTCTATTCTCCTGCATTGTTTAACTTTTCCTTTCCGTTCGGATGTCTTAGTATGATCTGCCGATGATTGCTTTTCTGCCCGGTTTTCCGCAGATGACACAGCATCCTTCGTCATCAGTGATATACTGACTTCTGACCTCGGTTCCGAGAAGTGCTGAATTGGTCAGTTCTTCCAGCTTGTCCGCGCACGCTTTGTCTCCGCACCAGTGGACAGCAACTACGTTTCCTTCAAGCATTGCATTCGCTTCTTCAACAGATGCCGCGTTTTTAATATGGGCTTCGAGGTTGTTTTCAGCCTTTTCTAAAATCTTGTCATGTGCTTCCTGTAAAAGACGCGCCACAGACTCTGCTGCATTTTCCCGCGGAATGGTCGTTTTAACCCCGAGGCGGTTTACGCAGACAAGCTGGCCTGCATCAAGGTCGCGGGGGCCCAGTTCAACTCTGAGCGGCACTCCGTGAAGTTCCCAGTGATAGTATTTTGCCCCGGGACGCATGTCGCGCGTATCGGTTTTCACTCTGAGACCTGCACCTTTCAGTTCCTCTTCGAGAACCTTTACTGCAGATAAAATTTCTTCTCCGCGTTTTCCGACAATAATCGGGATGATGACAACCTGTGTCGGGGCAACTGTTGCCGGAAGCACCAGCCCTTTGTCATCGCCGTGGACCCCGATGACTGCTGCGATGCAGCGCTCGGAGATGCCAAAGCAGGTCTGTGAGGCAAACTGCTGCTCTCCGTTTATGTCTTCATAGGTGATGTTGAATGCTTTGGAGAAGTGGCTTCCAAGGTGGTGAACCGTTCCAATCTGCAGGGTCCTTCCGTCAGGCATTACTGCATCAATTGCCATGGTAAAGTCCGCTCCCGGGAATTTATCCCAGTCTGGGCGCTTGGAGATGATAACCGGCACTCCTAATGTTTTGTAGAACTCGAGGGAAAGTCCCAGTTCATACTCGACCTGTTTGTTTGCATCATCCCAGTCGGTGTGGACGGTGTGTGACTCCATAAAGGAGGTAATCTCCCGCAGACGGATAAGAGGACGCGTGTGTTTTGTCTCATATCTGAAGGTATTGACCACCTGATAGAGTTTTAACGGGAGGTCTGCGTGTGATCTGACCCAGAGTGAGTACATCGGGTATATTGCGGTTTCACTTGTCGGACGCAGGGCAAGTTTTACATCTAAGGGAGAGAGTCCCCCGTGTGTTACCCAGTACACTTCGTCTTCAAATCCCTTAACGTGTTCTCCCTCGGTTGCGAGTGAGGTTTCCGGGATGAGAAGCGGAAAGAGACATTCCTCATGGTCGCGGTTTAAGAGCGAACGGAGGTAGGTATAGGTGTGCTGACGCAGGGCAAATCCGAACGGATACCAGACATAGAGTCCTTTTACGGGGTATCTGACATCCATAATCTCCGCACTGCGGATTACTTCATTGTACCATGCACTAAAGTCTGATTTTGGGGGAAGTCCCTCGGTTTCTTCTGCCATAGTATTTTCTGCATATATGTTTGTACTAAAACCGTATTAAGATAAGTATTCTCTTCCGAAGCCCCCTATGTCGGAATTCTGCTGCTGTATGTTACAAAATCCATACCGCGATTGATGCCGCAAGCCCTGCTGCGAGCAGAACGCAGGCATGAAGTATTCCTGAGGAAATACCTCCCCCTGACATTTTTCCTGCGGCAAGTCCGCAGCAGATTCCATGAATCAGTACAGCATCTGTTAATATTCCAAGATACATGCCGGTGTCTGCTGCTGCGTTTGCAGCAGATACTGCATCAATAAACACCCCGGATAAAATGAACTGCACAAAGATGAAGACGAAGTATGAGATGTACATGATAAGTACATAAAGCTGCATTCCGCTTTTCTGTCCGGTCCGAAGAGAGAGGGAATGCGCCGCATCATCTGCTCCTGTCTGAAATGGTAGTGATATATCTCCGGAATAATGGCCGGTTTCTGCTGCAAACAGTACTGTTCGTTTTACGGATGGAAATGAGAGCCTGTCTGCAAACCGGAAAAGACTCTGATATACCCCTCCTCCGAATGAGATATCGCGGACGGTTGCGGTAAGTTCTTTTTTCAGAACGCCGCTGTTTTCCTTTGCTGCTGCGGCAAGGCATTTTGACAGTGGAAGTCCGCGGTCTGCGGCAGATGAGATGATACGGCAAACCGATGGAAACTCCGCTTCCGCCTCCGAGCGTTTTTCCTTTGGATGAGGGATAAAACCGCATACGGGGCAAAACAGACAAGAAATACAGACGGGAGGACGAACCGTAACGGGATGTGTGCGGAAAAGAAAAGAAGAATGCCTGCAAATACTGCCGCCGGTGCGCTGAACACAAAGATGAGATGCGGCTTTTTGAGCAGTTCTGCTGCCAGACTTTGCAGAAACTGCCGTCCATGAAGGTGTTTGTCGTACCTCATGAGTTTTTTCCGGATGGTTTGTTCTTCGGAAGACAATTCTTCGGAAGTTTTCTCCGGGTATTGATGTGATTTTTGTGCTGCTTTTCCCTCCGTCATTTTGTCAGCTGTCTGTACTGTTTTTCGTCCCAGCCGTTTATCCTGCTGTTCCGGAGACGGGCAGAGTATGTCAAGGGCCAGCAGAAATCCGGCTGTTCCCAGGGGGAGAATTCCGTATACCACAGCACCAAGCGGCAGCGGAGACCCTCCGGATATAATCCCCAGAATCAGGAATACAATTACGGCAAATAAAATCCCCGCCACAAATACCGAGACGAAGATTTCTGCGAACACAGATAATGAGGATGCACGTTTCTCCTCGGCAGTTTTTCCTCCACGCGCTGTTCCTCCAGTTTCTTTTTGAGATACCATTCCGGATTCCAGGAGGTTTTGACAGTTGTCAGATATTCTGATAGAAACTTCTGGAATGGGGGATTTTTTGTGCTTCCTGCGATATCGGATATTGCCGTGTAGATGTCAGCTCCCGAGCGTTCTGTTGCGTAAACCGCTTTATTCAGTTCATCTGCATAGAATCCTTCGGCATTTTCCGCATACGACCTGACTGCATCATACATTGAGGCAGATGCCTTGTGCATCCCGTACAGCCAGGAGACCAGTTCGGAAAGAGGAGGGGTGGTATCAGCCATAAAACTCCTTTAATGCAGCGGAAAATGATGCATAGTCAGGACAGTCAAGCATCTTTTCAAGGGCTTTTCTGCGGCGTGAAATCTCAGCATTCCAGTCCCCGGTATCGCGTGAAAAAACCGCCGGGGGATTTCGCAGAACCCCGCCGGAAAAGACCTGGTTGCTGTGCGGAGCACCCATGTCGCTCATTCCGACAATCTCTGTAATCTCACTGCAGCGTCTTTCAGGGTATCCGAAGCTGTTGGTGATGGTTTTTTGCGCAATCACAATATCCAGTGATTCCAGAAGGGTGAGCGGAACATTCAGCGGTTCATTTAAAAGCCGGTGAACCGCAGAATCAATATCTCCCGCATGGAAGGTGGAGAATGTGACATGTCCTGTGTTCATCGCCTGAAACATGATGAGGGTTTCAGTTCCGCGTACCTCTCCTACCAGAAGATATTCCGGTCTTTGCCGCATCGCAGCCCGCAGCAGGTCGAACATGGAAACCTCCTCTCCTTCGGATGCCGGAATCTGGTTTGGAATCCCGTTTTCATGGTAAAGCATTATCTCACGGGTATCTTCAATGGACACGATTTTTGCGGCGGGCGGGATAAATTGTGCCAAAGCGTTTAATGTAGTGGTTTTTCCGCTTGCAGTTTCACCAATAATTAATACAGAGTGCCCTGTCTCTACCGCATACCAGAGGTATGCCATCTCATCTATGGAAAATGTGTTGAAGTTTATCAGCTGAACCGGGGTTAAGGGATACTTTTTAAATCTCCTGAGGGAAAAGGTCGAACCGTTGGCAGAAACCGCATCTCCGTAGGTCAGCTGAAGACGCGACCCGTCAGGAAGAGCTGCATCTGCCATACAGTGCCCGAGAGAAATCTGCACACCCCCGCGCTCGGCATAGAGGACAACTGCTGAGTCCAGTTCTTCGCGTGAATAAGTGATATTTGTCCGCATGCTCTTAAACCGCCGGTGATAGATGAAAACAGGATGCCCGTATCCGCCGCAGGATATATCCTCGATTTCCGAATCCATACACAGCGCATTGATTTTACCAAGACGTAAAAAATCGCGTTTCAGATAATAGCGGTAAGCATGGATTATGCGCGGAGGAAGCGTATGTTTTGCCTCTGAAAGGAACAGGGCAAGTGCCTCATCTATAGTCTCTGCCCTGTCGTCT
>JAGHSU010000131.1 GCA_018065685.1 Candidatus Methanocorpusculum equi
CCGTGCTACCGCGGCTCGTTGGTGCAGGTGCTTGTGGTTATGGTTGTAAATAGGGTGCATCCTGACCGTACAAAGCAAAAGCATCTCATTCCCGTGCCCGGCCTGCGTCTTCGCTTTGAATACGGCTTTGGATGTGACCACCCCCCAGCGCGATTCACTATGCTAAAGTGCTAAATTTATATCTGTATAAAACATAATAATAACGAATAATGAGCGACGAAAGAGACTCCTTCTCCGGAAAAGTCGGATTTATCCTGACCGCTGCCGGTGCTGCCATAGGTCTCAGCTGTTTATGGCGATTTCCCTATCTTGCCGCGGAAAACGGAGGGGGCTTATTTATCCTCACCTATGTCGTGCTTCTTGCTGCATTAGGAATCCCTCTGCTTATTACCAAAGTAGCTATCGGAAGAAAAACGCAGCTGGGGGTTCTTGGGGCATTTAAAAAACTCAACCCGAAATTTTCCTTCATCGGCGGACTGTGCCTGCTGGTTATCGGACTGGTGCAGCCGTATTATTCGGTTCTCGGCGGGGAAGTAACCAACTATACCTTTATGTACCTCATCGGGCAGGGGGCTGCTGTGGCAGAGCCCGGGTACTATGACACACTCATATCACTGACAGCAGAGCCTCTCTTCTGGTTTGCTGTGTTTGTCATACTTACAGGAATCGTCTGTTTGTTCGGTCTCAAAAACGGAGTCGAACGGGTATGCAAATATCTCATGCCCATTGAGGTAGTGATTCTCATTCTTCTGGCAATATATTGTCTCACTCTTCCGGGTGCATTCGAAGGATTATGCATTCGAAGGATTATATTATTACCTTGCCCCTGATTTTTCCACATTCAGTCCTAATACAATACTGGTAGCTATGGGACAGGTGTTTTACTCGTTATCGCTTGGATTCGGCATTATGCTGACCTTCGGCTCCTACTTAAGCAAAAAAAATCAACCTGGTAAATGCCGCATGCTCAACCGGATTTTTCACCTTCCTCATCTCATTCATTGCAGGTTCTGTTATTATCCCGGCAAGTTTCCTTTATACAAATGGAAATCCTGCAGTGCTTGGTTCCGGGTCAATCTTCTCATCACTCCCGATGGTATTTCAGACAATCCCGCTCGGATGGATAATCGGGGCAATATTTTTCATCCTTTTATTCTTCGCAGCCCTTACCTCCAACATCGCAGCGCTTGAAGTGGTGGTCGCAGCTTTCAAAGACAGGTTCGGCATAAAACGTCCGGTAACTGTTCTTATCGGGACTGTCTATACGTTAGCCATTGGTTCAATCATCTGTCTGGGATACGGCCCCTTATCATGGATTCATATCGGGGACTTACATCTCCTGGAGATATTTGACAAGATATCCGGAGACTTTCTGCTTCCGGTAATAGCACTTCTTGTCTGTATCATGGTTGGATTCTTCCTTAAGCGTGATGTTATTCTTGATGAACTCAAACTCTTTACACGATTCAGACACGATAAACTCTACCCCTTTATGATAAAATACTTCTGTCCGATTTGTATCATAATTATATTTATTTCAAACATCATAGGAGCGTTTCTTTAAATGTTATTCTACTTCTCAGGAACCGGCAACAGCCTTTATCTGGCGCAGAAAATTGCAGAACAGGAGGATACAGCACTGGTATCCATTCACGATGCAGTACTTGAATCCGAATACACATATGATGCGGATGAAATCGTCGGCTTTATCTTCCCGTCGTATTTCTACGGCCTTCCATCTACCGTAAAGGATTTCATCGAAAAACTTGAACTGAAACATGCGGAAAACGCTTATGTGTTTTCTGCAGTAACCTGCGGTTCAGTGACCGGGGGTACTACAGATATGCTGCGTTCCTGTCTTGCATCCTGCGGGATTCCGCTCAATGCCGCATATGTCCTGAGAACTGTTGATAACTTTGTGCCCGGGCTTATGATGCCCTCACCTGCAGGGATTTCGGAAGTGCTGGCCATAGCGGAAATCGATCAGGAACAGATTCTCCTGCAGATTAAAAACCGCGAAACAGGGGACTTTGATACACTGAAAGGAAAGTTTCCGGAACTGAAGACAAAAGTTGCCTACCCGGTCTATGAAAAAGTCAGAAACACGAAAAACTTCCGTGTTAACGATACACTCTGCATCGGCTGCGGATTATGTGCAAAAGCATGTAACTCAAATGCCATTGAGATGCGGAACAAGCGTCCGGTGTGGGTTGTCGACCGCTGTAACCTTTGCCTGAAATGTCTGCACCGCTGCAGAAAGGAAGCAATTGAGTTTGGAAAGCATACAAATCAGCACGGAAGATATGAGAATCCAAAGGCAGACTGGAAATGGACGTCAGGTAAAAAACCGAAACTTGGGTAACTGTTCCGGATAATTTACAATTTACCTCTTACTCTTTTTCTCTCTTGTACCACAGCTAAAAAAAAGCTGAAAAAAAGAAAAGAACCCTTCACTCCTTAAAGGAGCCAAGGACTTCCTTCATCGCCTCAAACACAATCTCAAGACCCTTCATCAGAATCTCATCGGGGATTGTGCATGCAGCCATAATCTTGACCACAGTATCCTCTCTGCCGCAGAGCTCCAGGATAACGCCCTTCTCGAAGCAGAGCTTGCGGATGTCAAAGGAGACCTTTGCCGGGTATGCGCCGAAATCGATCCCCCACATCACACCGAGGCCGCGTGCCCTGATGTTTTTGCCGTGCAGAAGCGGAAGCTTCTCATCAAAGAATTTACGGATGAGTTCCTCCTTTCTCTTTGTCTCCGCCTCCATATTCTCATCGACATACATGTCAAGAGCTGCCGTTCCCGCAACAAAGGCGAGGTTAAAGCCGCGGAACGTTCCGTTGTGCTCTCCCGGGCTTAACACATCATACTCAGGTTTCAGGAGCGTGATTGCAAGCGGCATCCCGATACCGCCGATTGATTTTGCCATCAGGACAATATCAGGCACAATTCCCGACGGTTCGAAGGAGAAGAAGGGGCCTGTTCTTCCGCACCCTGCCTGAATCTCGTCGCAGATGAGAAGCACGCCGTGTTTGTCGCAGAGCTTTCGTACGGCCTGCAGCCACTCGGGCGGGAGAATGTTAATACCCCCCTCACCCTGCACGGTCTCCACAAGAATTGCCGCCGGTTTTTCAATACCGCTGTGGTCGTTGGATATGAGCATCTCCATATAGCCGATGGTATCAAAGTTCGGATTGTCCAGCGGATGCGGAATTCTCGTCACGTTTCCAAGAACCACACCGCTCGCCTTGCGTGCGAGCTCTTCACTTGTTGCCTCAAGTGCTCCGATGGACATCCCGTGGAACCCGCCCATGAGCGCAAAGACGTTGGAGCGGCCTGTGGCCTTGCGTGCGGCCTTTAATCCGGCTTCCACTGCAAGCGTTCCGGCAGGTCCCGGAAACATTACCTTGTAATTTAACCCGCGCGGCTTTAAAATGCGCTCTTCGAGTGTTTTGATGAACTCTGCCTTTGCCTGTGAGTACAGGTCAAGGCCGTGCACCATACCGTCGTTTTCGAGATACTCGATTACCTTGCGCTTGACGGCCTCATTGTTGTGGCCGAAGTTTAAGGCGCCTGCACCGCAGAGGAAATCAACATATTCGGTATTGTTCTGATCGTAGAGAAGTGAACCTTTCGCCCGGGTGAAAACGACCGGGTATTTTGTGCAGTACGACCGTACATTGCTCTCGTATTCCTCGAACAAAGCTGTATCAATTTTTTCTTCTTCTTTAAGACCCATAATTACACACCCCTTTTTGTCGGACAGCATATATTTACGGAAAATCTTTGCCCTGCAGCATAAGGCAGGTAGGAGATATCATACAATTGTTGCCCCCCTCAGGATTTAAAACTGTCCCTTTGAAAAAAGGCTGTTTATAAAGGGATTTAGTCCGTTCTAATGGGAATTTGCGGAGTTTAAACCCTCCTGCTGTCTTTAAATCACCATCTGCGCCGAGAGAGTGGGTAAATGGTTTCGGGGGCGGGGGATGCCACACCCCATCTGCCGCACCCTTCGCGCGGATTTATTCTTCGAAATACTCCCCGTGATTATTCGCCTACAGTAATCTCCCCTTCAGCATTCACACCGATGACCTTCTCCCCGGCGCTCCTGAGGGCCTTAATATAGGTAATAACTTCTGCCGTAATCTTTTCTCCCGGGCAGATAAACGGAATCCCCGGAGGGTAGGGGATAATTGACTGCGCACAGATTCTTCCCTCACCTTCCCCGAGCGGGATGCGCACCTTGTGCTGCGGGACTGCGCAGAGTTCAAACCGCGCCTCAAGAACCGCAGGGGGCTTTTCATGGACGGAAGCCTTCTTCGGACGGGAGGAGGCAATCTCTTTCAGTGCTTTGAGGGTCTTTTTCATATCCTCTTTCGTGTTGCCGATTCCGGTCATGCACATTAAAATATTTCCCGTCGTAAGCTCTGCATAGATGCCTTTCTCGAGCAGAAGCTGCTCCAGCTCAGCGCCTGAAAGCCCGAAAGCACTCATGTCGAGGTTAATCTTTGTAATGTCAAGCGCATCCGTTCGTATGACCTCAAGACCGTCTATCTTCGCCGCCTCCTCATAGAAGAAGGAGAGTGCCTCATACCACTCTGCAATCGCCTGCTCTTTGTGGTGCTTTAAGATATCTGCATTGATGTCAAGGGATGCCATCAGAAGATATGAAGGGGACGTGGACATAATCATCTGAAGTTTGTCCTCGAGTACATAATGGCCAACCTTATCCGTGTTAAAGGTCAGAAGAGCGCTCTGGGTAAATGAGGCGAGGGTTTTATGAATCGAATTTACGGCAATGTCCGCCCCGCACTCCTCGGCGGATTTGGGAAGCGGGTAGCCGCAGTCGCTGAAAAACTTCAGATGCGCTCCGTGCGCCTGGTCCACAATAAGGATTTTACCTGCGGCATGCACAATCTCCGCGATTTTTGTAATGTCGGAGCAGATACCGTAGTAGTTGGGAGACGGAAACACAACAGCAGAAGCATCCGGGTTTTCCGCAAGGCAGCGTGAAATCTCCTCCGGGGTGATTTCACCAGAGATGCCGTACTCTTCAATCATCGAAGGATAGGCATAGACGGGCTGGATGCAGCCTAAGACCAGCGCATTGTAGATTGCCTTATGACAGTTGCGCGCAAGAATAATCTTTCCTCCTTTCGGAACGGAGGCAAGAATTGCGGCAATTAATCCGGCACTTGTTCCGTTTACCAGGATGTACGCACGTTTGACGCCGTAGAGTTTTGCATACTCCTCCTGCGCTTCTTTTAAGATTCCCTCGGTCTGGTAAAGATTGTCTGCGCCGATAATCTCTGTAATGTCGCAGTCCATGATTTTTTCGAGGAACTCACCGTGGCCGTATTTTCTGTAGATGCCGGATCCCTTGTGTCCCGGCATGTGGAAGGAGACCGTGTGTTTATCCGCGTGCTCCAGAAGAAATGATAGAATGGGTGTCTCTGCCATGTTGTTACGTTTATGTTGTACGGGATTGGGGATAAAAGGCGCGCTTGGATGCGGAGACCATACTGATATATGATATAATGCAATCTGATCTGATGAAACGATATAATGCAGATGTAACCGGTGTAAAAATCCGTCCGCGGGATAACCCGGCAAATACAGAGAAAAAGAAATGATGTCCGGATGGACAAAGATATTTAGTTCTTCAGGCAGCTTAACAGGTCGTCGCACCGTTTGGTGATGTTTTTGAGTGCTGCAAGAATAGCTTTCTCCGGAGTCTGCTTTGCCTTCGGCTTCATCGTCACGAGGACAACCGGGTCGGAGAACTGATATTCAATGACGTATTCGGCAACATCGACCTCAGGGTCGAGGAGGAGTTCTTCGACTAAGGTGTTGACAAAGGTGTGCCCCTCTCCTTCCAGCGAGAATCTGAGTTTATCTTTTTCGTGTTCAAGGATTTTCAGTTTCATTGTTCTATATTATTCGGTCTTGGAGGGTATATATTTTTAGTTAGTTGGCCGCCGTTTCAGCAGGAAAACAGCCTAAGAGACAGGCCTCTCACGGAAATGAAGCGCACATACAATAATAAATATTGTTCTGTAAAAAACCAGGGGGTTACCCCAAAGTATTAATACAAACTAAGACCAATATATAAAAGCACTCACTTTAGTGGAGCAGTTCCAAGGAGCTGCGAGTGTCTATCTCCCCATGGAGATGATGCGGAAATTATCTGCAGATGTAGCCAAGCCTGGCATGGCGCAGGTTTGCTAAACCTGTGACCCCCTGGGTCTCGAGGGTTCAAATCCCTCCGTCTGCGCTTAAACTT
>JAGHSU010000077.1 GCA_018065685.1 Candidatus Methanocorpusculum equi
CCCGGCACCGTGGTGTTGATTTTTCCTAAGTTGCTGTTTAATTTGATGATGGACTCAAGCGGGATGAGCGTTGCTCCGATGTGCTGGGTAATAGCTCCTGCTTCTCCTGCAACGACTTTTGAGCCGCGGATTCTGTCAAGGAGAGAGGTCTTCCCATGGTCAACATGACCTAAGACGCAGACGATTGGTGTTCGCAGATGTTCCGGCATAATTATACTCCTGTGTTCACTGTCCTCCGCAGGCACCATGGATACCATGGGTGCAGCGGCTGAGAGTGATGTTAATACTACTATATTTATGGTGCTTCCGTGGTATTAAAAGAGCAGGAAGCAGGACCGGCTGTTTTCGGGAAGGGGTGATAAATAAAAATCCAAATAAAAAAGGAATTTGGTTATGCTCTTCTCTTCAGAAGAACAACTGCTGCTGCGCCAAGACCTGCAAGAATACCGATAACCGGCATCTGGGTTGTGGGCTGCGGAACGGTCGGTTTTACATCGGAATCGAGTTTTACAACCATCTGAATTGTCTCTCCGGGTCCCGGAACTGTGCCGATTTCCACCTGTTTGGTGGTGTATCCGTTTGCGCTGACAACAGCTGACTTGACAGGGGTTCCGACGAGCATAATTTTAATGGTTGCTGCTCCTGTTGCGTCAGTTACACCGCTGCCGCATTCGTTTCCCGAGATGTCCAGGAGTTTTACATCTGCACCGATGACGTTGGTCAGAACCTGAATGAATCCGAAGGACCCTCTGATGGTCTGCGGGACCTCAGTCAGGTTTACAGTATATGTGGAGGGGTTTCCTGCAACAACTGAAACTCCGATAGTCTTCGGTTCATATCCGTTTGCGGAAACAGTTGCATAGGTCGCTCCCTTTGCGGTGTCCACATAGATATCAGCGTGGCCTCCGGAAACAACACCGGTGGCTACAGTATTCCAGTTAGCATCGTAGACAGTGACGTTTGCTCCGTCTGCATTACAATTAATAATAATCTCACCCTGTGCTGCAGCCCCTGCTCCGACGAGGAGAGCAGCTGCTGCAAGAAGGACTGCGACTGCAATGATAGTTTTTTTTCATGAGTTTCACCATCCAGAACTGAGTTCTGTTACCTATTATTTATGTTTTTATAACTATATACTTTCTCATACCAGTCATCTGATTGCTGTTTTTTCATAAAAACATCCCGTCACTTTTACAGACAATAAGAGATACGTTAATATCTGGAGACCGCATATAGTATAAGGCACTACAGAGATACTGTGTGTTTCAGGCTAAGGTAGGGTAGCTGGACATCCTTTAGGACTGTGGATCCTTAGACCCGGGTTCGATCCCCGGCCTTGGCCCTTCTTTTCAGATTTTATCGTTTTTCGGATTTTATCTTTTTCAGATTTTCCCGTATCTGTATCAAAGTATTTCAGCGCATGACTGCATACCGCTTTACTGCATTTTAAACGGATTCAGCAGTTCAAAGAGTTCATCAGCCGAATGACAGACCTCTGCTTCCGACTCAAGCATCAGATTTACATCCTCGCGCTCCGAAAACCGTCTGAAATCGGTTCGTAAGGCAATTACCCGTTTTCCAAGTGCTGAGGCATAGCCCATCTCCCACGCGGTCCCCGAGTCTGCATCTGCGCCGTCGATAATTCCCACTACAATGTCCGCGTTAAGAAGTGCCTCGAGATTTGTATGATATATCATATCCTCACGGCTCATCTCCCGTGCGGATGCGTCATCGTCAAGCTCCTGCGGCAGATGTACGGAATAAAAGAGGGAGGAGAGCCGCTCTGCGATGATTTTATTAAATGCGCGCTCCCCTGCAGAGAAAAGAGGTGCTGCAAGATAGACACGGTATTTTGCAAAATCATATACGTCCACCGCAGGGATTTCCGAAAACCGCTTCAGAAACGCGCCCCTGCCCTTTGTTTTCTCCTCTGTATAATAGGTCATGGTCACCCCGCATGCAGGAGAAGAGTTCACTCAGATGAGAAACGCGGGCAATTCCGTTTCAATCTGCTGACGAACCGTCTTTTCAAGGGCATCCATCTGCTCCATGCATTCCGGGGTGTCCATTCTTCCTGCAAAGGGGCCGGGGGCGCGGGGGAGCCCGAGCATCTTCGTCTCCGGGCATGGAAGCTCCCGTATTTCGATGCCGAACTTCCTGCAGCGCTCAATGCAGCGTGCAAACGCTTTCAGGTCGTCTTCTGTGGTTATTCCTTCAGCGCGCAGCATTGGGTGAAGGATGCAGGGAGATATAAGGACATACATTACTATCATATTTGAGTGGAGCACATATATAAGAATAAGTAAGAGTACGAGTAAGAGTACGAAGATAAGGATACAGGAGAGGGAGAGGAATCAGGACATGTCAATACCATTAATCGCATACCGTGACAATTCATGTGATCCGAAGAAATGTACGATGAAAAAACTTGAGCGCTTCGGTCTGATGAAAATCGTCGGGAATATCAGACAGATTCCAAAGTCATCCCTTGTCCTTGACCCGACGGCAAACGTCATCTCTCCTGCGGACCGGGGCCGGATATCTTCCATAACCGCGCTTGACTGCTCGTGGGAGGTGCTTGATACGGCAAATCTTACCCCGTGGAAAGGAAGACGCGCGCTTCCCTTCCTGGTCGCGGCAAATCCGGTCAATTTCGGAAAACCGTTTACCCTCACATCAGTTGAGGCGATTGCGGCATCTCTGGTCATTCTGGGGGAACGGCCGCAGGCGGAGCTCATTTTATCCAAATTTAACTGGGGCATGCACTTTCTGGAGCTGAATGCCGAACCATTGTCAGAGTATGCGGCGGCGAAAAACAGTGAGGAAGTCCTGAAAATCCAGTCCGAATATATGTAAGCGGATACAAAAAACAGAAGTAACCATTCACCCCGTATTCTTTATCGCCCTGTTACTGAGAGTAGGTATGGGCAACAACAACCCGCAAAGGACATACGAAGGCAGCAGAATAGTTATAAACAGAAAAAATCAGGCCTGATGCTTTTCAGCAATCAGGTCTGCAAGTCTGTGAAGGTTTGATACCGCATCCTCGTCCGGAATGCCTGCAATATAGACCGGATCAAGCATCTGCGCTCCAAGCGGAGATACCATCTCTGAAAGATTTTCGACAGCATTGGAGTGCCATCCGAATGAACCGATGATTCCGATATACTGCGCCTTTGGGCGGAGAATGCGCATCAGATAGGCGACATTTGCCGCGAACGGGTGGGCACCGTAAAGCACCGTCGGCGCTGCAAGAATGATTGTTTTCGCATCGACAAGCGCCTCTGCGAGAATTCCGGAATCGGTCTCTGCAAGATTAATCTGGGTTACCGGAATCTGTTTTTCAACGAGGTCGTCTACCAGAAATTCAACCATCTGCCGGGTGCTTCCATGCATCGACACATACAGTACTGCAACCTTGTTTTCCGGCGTGTCGGAGGCCCACTTTGCATAAAGCTCTGTAACTTTCGCGGGCATTTTAAGGACCGGACCGTGCGCGGGGGCAACAATATCGGGATTTACGGCATCAACCAGAGCAAGACGCCCGGGGATGTGTGCCTTGAAGGGCATCATTATTGCTGCATAATAGCGTTTTGCAGCAGAGAGATAAACCGGGTTCGTATCATCCTGATACAGGGTTTCTGGTGCATAATGCGTTCCAAGGAAGTCGGAGGTGAAAAGGACTTTATCCTCAACCGCCTCGACAAACATGGTGTCCGGCCAGTGAACGTACGGAGCCTCGTGGAACTTCAGCGTCACATCTCCGAGCGCCAGGGTGTCATTGTCTCCTACAACAACAAACCGCTCTTCAGGCTCCCGTAAGCTGTGCATCTTAATCAGCAGGTCTTTGCAGACCGCACCTGTGACGATTTTTGCCATCGGGAACACATCGAGGAGAAGGGGGAGAAGCCCGGAATGGTCCTGCTCCGCATGGAGACAGACGATATAATCCAGTGAGTTCTGGTCGAGCTTCATGAGATTGGTGATAAACTCAGCCTCTTTTTCTCCTTCAACGGTGTCAATCAGCGCGCTCTTTTCGCTTCCGCGAACAAGATATGAGTTGCAGCTGCTTCCGCGCGGCGTCGGCATCACTGCGTCGAACATGCGCATATCCCAGTTGATGATACCGACCGACCAGATATGTGCGGTAATCTCACGGGGTGCCATACAGAATTACACCTTTGTGAAACTGGACTTGCCTGCTCCGCAGATCGGGCATTTCCAGGTGTCCGGAAGGGATGCAAAGGCAGTTCCTGCAGGGTACATAATGCCTGCTCCTTTTTCGGGATCATAAACATATCCGCAGATTGTACAACGATATTTATCCATAATATTTCACGTCCTGACCTTACTTTTCTAAGGGTCTATAGTATGTTGAACAGCATACGTATTAACTCCACCGGACAGGGTAGTATTATCATATCAGAAAGACAAATATATAGGTAATCTATGGCCCGTGTCACTCTGAAGAGATACAAAGAGATAGGCGAGGTTCTGATAAAGTACGGATTCGGATATGCCATAAATGAATTTCTTCCCGGATTTGTCAGCAATCGCACCGCCAGAAGAAAACAGATAGAAGACATAAACGCATACTCCCCTTATGCGAGAATCAGAATGGTCCTGGAAGAGCTGGGGCCGACGTTTGTCAAGTTCGGTCAGCTGATGAGTACCAGAACCGAGATGTTCCCGCGCGAACTCACCGATGAACTCTCAAAGCTGCAGGACAGAGTAGGCGTTGTTCCGTTCGAAGAGGTTATCCCTACCCTTGACCAGTATATTCCCGACTGGAGAGAGCTTTTCACCTCGATTGATCCGAGACCGCTTGCAGCGGCCTCTATCTCGCAGGTGTACCGCGCGGTAACACTCGACGGGACGATTATAGCCCTGAAAGTCCAGCGTCCCGATATCAGAGACAAGATTGAACAGGACATGGTCCTGCTCCGCTCAATCGCAAAGAGACTGGAAGAGAAGAAACCGGAACTGCGTATGTATAACCCGGTCTCTTTAGTGGAGGACTTTGCAACACAGGTCAGGAAAGAACTTGATTTCACCAGAGACGGAATGAATGCCGAGCGTCTCGCGCGCAATATGCGCGCATCAGGTCTTCCCCGGATTAAAGTTCCGAAAATCTACTGGGAGTACTCCGGAAAGGAGCTTCTTGCAATGGAGTTTGTCTCCGGGTGCAGAAGTGACGATATTGATGCAATCCGCGCGAGCGGCATCGACCCAAAAGAGCTTGCAAGCATCGGGCTTAAGGCCTTCATGATTCAGATATTCCAGAACGGATTTTATCATGGGGACCCGCACGCAGGAAATATCCGGGTCTCCCCGACGGGTGAGTTAATCTTTCTTGACTTCGGTGTCTGCGGTATTCTCTTAAAAGACATACGAAATAAGTTCATATCGCTGCTTCTCGCAATCCTTCAGGGAGATGCCGACCTGACCCTTAAATATGTGAAAAATCTCGGTGTGAAACTCCCGAGCGAGGGATTGGATGATTTCCGCGGAGAACTCTATCTGGCTCTCAGGGATTTCAAGGAGATGGGGACACAGGTAAACTTCTCCGGTCTTCTCTCATCCATTCAGACACTGTTCCAGACCTATAATATCAGAATCCCTCCAAACATCATGCAGCTGTTAAAAGCCCTGATGCTGGTATCAGACGTGGCATTTACCCTGGATCCCGAGCTTGCCTTCGTCGATGAGGTCGAACCGTTCTTAAAGCAGCTTGTCATAGACGAAGCACGCAGCCCGCAGAACAAAGAGAAGATGCTGATGGACTTAAAGTCCCGCATTGAGGATCTGGCAGCAATTCCGAAGAAACTTTCCGGCATTCTGGAAATGGCATCCGAAGGGAAACTGAAGGTGGATATCGCCGCAAAGGAGGTGGGTCAACTCAGCAATACCATCAACAGTGCGGTTGATAAACTTGTCATCTGCGTCCTCTTTGCAGCGATTGTGATAGGGCTTTCCCTTGTGATGATGAGTCAGTACTATTCCGCCGGCATCTTCCCCCTTCTTGCCTACATTGGAGCGATAATTATAATTATTGTCGTATTCTTTACGATGCGGCAGCGCATTAAACGGCAGAGATAATATTTTTTATTTTCTCTTTTTTCACAGTCTTCAGTTCTCCAAAGTGCCGGTTCAGGGATTCAAAAACCATGAAAAATACAACGCGATAGTGCATATCTTTATCGATAAGATACAGGGAGTCAATCAGAAACTATATTTATAGATAGTTAAATATTATTACTATCAAAAGGAGCGTGTATGAGCGGAAGCATTACATTTAAACAGAAACTGAGGATTTTAGGCATCAGAAGGGTTCTGAAATACATTGATTCAAACCCTGAAAAGTCAATCCCGAAGGTACTGAACTGGGTTAAGAAACTCGACAGAAAGAATACGTTAAGCGGCCCTCTTCCGGTAATCGAACGCCTGCTCTCGGATAAAGACGGTGTCTGGTTTAACTTTGTAAAGGATGCATTCACCAACATGAATGTAAATGTCCGCCACAAATTAATGGAAAACTTTGTGGTACACTCAGTCATTATCGGACGTGAGAAAAAACTGGAGATCCGTAAAAAAGAAGGATGCAATGTTCCGTGGGCAATTCTGATGGACCCGACAAGCGCATGCAACCTGAAGTGTGTCGGATGCTGGGCTGCAGAGTACGGACACAAGTTAAATCTCACAACTGAGGAGCTGGATTCAATCATCGAGCAGGCAAAGGCGATGGGTACCTACTTCTTTATCTACTCAGGCGGAGAGCCGCTCGTAAAGAAGAAGGAGATTATCAGAATGTGTGAAAAGCACAGTGACTGTATCTTCTTATCGTTCACCAACGGTACCTTAATCGATGAGGAGTTCGCCTGCGAGATGGAGCGCGTCGGAAACTTTGTCCCTGCAATCAGTGTTGAAGGGGATGCAAAAGCGACCGACGGACGCCGCGGTGAGAATGTCTATGAGCGGCTTACCAAAGGCATGGAGATTTTAAAGAGACATAACCTTCCGTTCGGTATCTCCTGCTGCTACACAAGTGCAAACACGGAGTCAATCGGATCCGATGAATTCATCGACGACATGATTGAAAAGGGAGCCAAGTTTGCATGGTTCTTCACCTACATGCCTGTCGGAGCTGACGCAGTCCCCGCACTTCTTGCAACCGCAGACCAGAGAGAGCACATGTACCGCTTTGTGCGCCGCGTAAGAAACACAAAACCCATCTTTGCCCTTGACTTCTGGAACGACAGTGAGTACGTAAACGGATGTGTTGCAGGCGGAAGATATTATCTCCACATCAACGCAAACGGAGATATCGAGCCGTGTGCGTTCATTCACTACTCCGACTCAAACATCAGAAACAAGACACTCCTCGAAGCATACAAATCCCCGCTCTTCATGCAGTACCACGACAATCAGCCGTTTAACAATAACCACCTGCGTCCCTGCCCGTGCCTTGACAATCCTGAAAAACTTGCCATGATGGTGGACAAGTCCGGAGCCAAATCAACCGATATGATGAAGCCCGACGATGTCCACGACTTCACCGGAAGATGCAAAGAGGTTTCCGAAATCTGGGCAGTACGTGCGGAAAAACTCTGGGCTGAAAACCGTGCGGAACGTGCAGCCAAACTGGAAGCACGCAAAGCAGAAGCAGAGAAGAAGAAATAATCCAATATTAATTTTTTATATTTACATTTTTAATTCAGTAAAATTCAGCAATATATCAATTCCGTATCCTGTCCGTACCGGACGGTCTTTTTTCGGATGAAAAAATAAAAAAAAAATATGCCTGCTTCTTTGCGCCGCCGCCGAACCAGGAAAGAGGGAGGGCTACGATGAGCACTCCGATTGAAGCAATAATCGTCCCGTGGAGCATCGTCAGAAACTCCGGGGCATATGTCTCTGCAGCACCCGTGATGAATGCGGTCTCAAGGATTGCAACAATCCCGAAAGATAAGGCCATACCAAGCATTCTGACCGTTGAAAGTGTCCCGGACGCCAGACTATACTCTTTTTCGGTGACCGAGTTCATAATAGCAGTGGAGTTCGGGGTCACAAAGATGGCAATACCAATTCCGAAGAGTGCCTCAACGATGATGAGAAGCCACAGGTTCATCTGCTCTCCCGAGGTTAAAGAGACCACCATTCCTGCGATGATGATGAGAAGACCAAGGCATGTTGAAGCTCTCGGAGGTGCATTTCTTATAATCCGGTCGATAATTCCGAGAATGATTGAG
>JAGHSU010000090.1 GCA_018065685.1 Candidatus Methanocorpusculum equi
CCTGATGCGATGTAGGATATGAATGAGACATCCTCGTCTTTTAAGTAGTCGTACATCCGTTCAAACATCGTAGGAACACAGGGAACGGTATCCACACGCTCCTTCAGGATAATCTTTGCACAGCTTTTTGCATCGAATTCCGGCATCAGAATCTGCCGCATACCACCGCAGAGCGGCTGATGGATGACCATACAGAAACCGAATGCATGGAAGACCGGGAGGAAGGATAAAAATGCCATTCCGACATGCGGACGGTTATTGAACTTTAAAACCATCATGTCGGTGGTGCTCACGTTGATTGATTCATTGGTAAGCATCACTCCTTTCGGTTCTCCGGTTGTGCCTCCTGTGTACATTATTGCTGCAACGTCTTCCGGCTGTACTGTATCTTCGGGGAGCTTTCCGCCGTTATCAAGGAATTTTCTGCCGGATTTAACAAGGTCGGTCCATTCTGCAGCATTTGATGCTTTTGCAGCACCGTGGAACTTTAAGAGTTTAAATCCGGCGCGCATTCCGGCCCCTTTGGGACCGCCGGGGAAGTAGGAGGGGATTCTGCAGCGGATGACTTTTGCTCCGATTCCTTCACACATTCCTTCGTTTCCTTCGAAGGCGAGGATGAATCTGCTGTCGGTTAATTTTACGCAGTGTTCCAGTTCGGCACGGGTGGATAAGGGATGGACAAGGTTGCAGACTGCACCTATGCGGTTTATTGAGTACACTGCCATTACACACTGCGGAATATTGGGGAGGAAGATGGTTACAAAGTCTCCTTTTTTTACGCCAATCTGTACCAGCCCTGCGGCAAACGCATCGATGTCGCGGATGAACTGACCGTAGGTTATGCGGTTTCCGAAGTACCAGATTGCTTCTGCTTTCTCCGATGCATGGCGTGCGCCGTAGCTTACTATCGAATAGAGCGATCGGAGGTCTTCTTTTGTAAAATCATATTGTGTAATTGCCGGATTCCGATATACTTTGTCTTTCATTTTACCATCTCGATATTGTATATTACAGTTACCTCATATATCAGTCTGAAAATAATAAATACCCTGCGGTCGAAATGACACAGTTCTGCCGGAAAATAGTCCGGGTGCGGCAGAAACTGTTTAATTTAAGCGTTCAGAGTTTGGTAACGATTGTTACGATATCTCCGTCTGCCACCTCATGCTGCAGACCCACTTTTGCCGCATCATGTTTTACAGAAGGCCCCCAGATTTTTGCATACCGGAACTGATCAACAAAATCGCGGTGAAGACGTCTGCAGATGTCTTCAATCTTTGTCCCTTTGCGCATAATCATCGGTTCATCCATGTCCGCTTCATGTCCGTAGGGTTTTAAATAAATCCGGACAAACCCTAAGTGGTCATAGATTGCATCCTGAAGTTTGTCGATGTTGTACGTGGCGTGTGCGGAAATCATGATGGGGTCTACCCCGTACTTCTCCCGCATATGTGTCTCCACCTCTTTTCGCTGCTCCGGGGTAATCAGGTCCACTTTGTTGATAGCAATGAATGCGGGGATGTACATGCGGTTTCCCATCATCGCATCAACAATGTCATCCTGGGTAATGTCTTTTCCGCGGCAGAGAACATCCGCGTTCATAATTTTGTTTTCGGCGAGGATTGCGCGCACCTCCTCGATGTTTACCCGTGATGCCCCGACTGTGTGCAGGTGAACACCCCCTGCTGTTGTCTTTTTAATCGTGATATCGGGTTTTGGACGGTTGATTCTGATGCCTGAATCATAGAGCTCGCGCATCAGAACATCCACATGCACCGCGTTGAAGACATCACCTAAGATGACAATTACATCTGCGGTTCTGACAACGGCGATGACTTCCTTCCCGCGTCCTTTTCCCATCGCAGCGCCGGCAATAAGTCCGGGGATATCCAGAATCTGAATTTTTGCCCCTTTATACTCCATCAGCCCCGGGACAACCGTAAGTGTGGTAAAAGCATACGCTCCGGTTTCACTTTCGGCACCTGTTAAGCGGTTGAGAAGAGTTGATTTACCAACCGACGGGAAGCCCACCAGAACTACAGTTCCGTCTCCGCTTTTTTTGACCGCGTACCCTTCGCCGCCGCCTACTGATTTGATGGCGCGCATTACAGCGTCATCTTTTAACTTGGCAATCTTTGCCTTCAGCCGCCCGATGTGCTGCGAGGTTGCCTTGTTGTATTTTGTATTTCTGATCTCGTCTTCGAGTGCGCGTATTTCGTCTTCTATTCCGGGCATGATGTTTGTGTCTATATTTATTGGTGCTCGTATTAAATAAATAGCTGTGAATCGTCCGCCACTTTACGTCAAATATAAATACTGAGGTGTCCAATTATATAACGCAATTTGTGCTGACATAGTGTAGTGGCCAATCATGCCGGCCTCTCACGCCGGCTACTGGGGTTCGAATCCCCATGTCAGCATGTCTCGATGAGACTGATTTTTTGAAGCGAGGTGGGGTAGTCAGGAGATCCCGACGGGCTCATAACCCGTAGACCAATGGTTCAAATCCATTCCTCGCTATTCTGTATCTATTTCTTTTTTCTTTTCTACGCATATCATACAGATCTCTTTTGCCCTGATGGTCAGACAGTCCGGTTAAAGTATCAGTCCGAGTATTATATCAACGACAGAGACTCCGAAGAGTGCAAAGATGAATCCGATGGTTAAGGGAAGAAGGAGCGGAATCCCGAATGATATCCAGATTATATCGCACTTCGCATATCGGGCAATTTCTGCCGCATAGGTGTCCGGGTGTTCACGGAGGACTTTTATCATGACAGGTGTCTGATGTTTCAGCGCGGAAGCGTGGGTGCCGCGTTTCATTCGTGTTTTTATGATTCCCTGTTCGGTTTCTGTTACTTCCTCAGCGATAAACCCGTGGTATTTCAGGATGGAGTCCCCGCGCACCGGAATTCCTGAGCACATCAGTGAAAGGGGGCCGCGGTTTTTTCTGACGATATTATAGATAAGACAGATGACTGCGAAAAGAAGGACAAGGACTCCTGCATTAACAAGCGATGATACAGCAAGAGAGGGAAAAATATATGCTGCAAACGGGGTCACAGGAACCGCGACGGAAAGCAGAATGAGGGCTTTTGCATCGGCTTTTCCAAACAGGCCGAAAAATACGAAGGCTGCCATGAGTGCCGCAAAAACCAGGGAGATGATGAGAACCGGAAGTTTTTCCGGAAGGGGATCCGCCCAGTAGATGATAACACAGATTAATCCTGCAGCTGCTGCCGGGTACCATGTCACTCGGTAAACACTGCGGTCCTTAATGTCCTGTATTGAAGCTATAATAAACGTAATCAGGACTGCAGCTGCGGAGATGGCCAGGGGGAGTATCATTTTTCCGGTATGTGTTTTTTACTTTGAGATATTTATTATTTCGTGTTGTATTTTCTGATATGCTGTGTACAGAGGAAAAGCGGGCAGATATGGTAAGATAAGGGAAACTATCATAACTGAGGAAAACAAATAATTAATTATCAATGGACGGGTATGCCAGTATTAAGGAGACTGTCGTTCGGACTTTATGCGAAAAACTGCCTGAGATACGTGAGCGTTTTGGTGTGGAAACAATAGGTGTTTTCGGATCCGTTTCCCGCGGGGAGGACACCGAGGAAAGTGATGTTGACATCCTCTTCTCATTCCGTGAGGGTGCAGTGTCACTGGACAGATTTTTAGACCTTGCCGAGTATCTGGAATCTATTTTCCTCAAAAAAGTTGATCTCATCCCTGAGGATGGAATACACCCGCGTATTATGCAGACGATACAAAATGAGGTGATCTGGGCACATGCCTGAAACAGGGCCGCACGATAATGATTATCTGCACCATATTGCCGATGAACTTGAATTTCTTCTGCGGATGAAAACGAGGCAGAGCCGCTCTATCAGGCAATTCTCCCCCTCATAAAATAATCTGAGCGGTCTTTATCATCTCCCACACCAAATACATAAGTATGCGTACACTCTCCTTTCCTCTTGTATCCCTCGGCTCCGATGCAGAACTCCTGCCGGACACAGCAGATATAGCAGAGTGGATAGCAAAGATAAAAGGAAATGAAGCAGATTTTATCAGCTATGAAACCGATACACTGCTTCAGGCACAGCATCCTGCAGTATCATACCCTGCAGCAGGAGGGGCATTTTATACACCCAGGCTGTATGAAGTATTCGGGATAAAGGATACTCTCCTTTCAAATGCACCGGAACTCAATATCTCCGTGGTTGCAGGAGATATCAGACTGGTGAAATGCACCGCAAAAAAGTCAGGATTCGGTCAGTTCAGGTTCAGCCTTGTATCTCCCCTCTCCCTCGAATATACGGACAGATATTATCATGATGCGGAAGAAGCAAATGAGGCACTCGTACGCGCATACTCTACGCTCTGCCGGGAGATGAGGGACCTTGGCGTGTCAGGTGCTGTCATTTTATCAGACAGTCCGAAAGAGATTGAACTGGAACTTCTTCACGGAAACAAATATCTCTGGAGTGTCCCGGAAGAAGCGCTTGAAGACGTGCTTGAGTTCACCCGCGATGTTGTACTTCCCGCAGCTGCAGTGCCGCATCTTGAAGAGCTTTCCGACTCATATACACTCAGAAATGTTTTCATAAAGGATGCAGATACGGCATCACTTGGAAAGGCGCTTGAAACGATTGATAAAGACCATCTGTTTACCGCAGGATACCGTGCAGCTGATGCGGAAAAGGATTACTGGAAAAAACTCTCAGAACTCCGGGTATCTGCTGAAGAGATATAAATTCAATCTCCGAAAAAAGAGATGGCGAGAGGGGGACAGTTTCACCGGTGGTTTCGCACGGGTATGCGGGGTATCTTACAGCGCAAATATTTCCGATGAAACTGATATCAGGCGAATCCACATGTTAACTGATGCCCGCATGGCAGATACATCCTCTGCCTGAATTTTCAGGATGAGGCGTGCTCCTTCCTTTTCAAGTACAACAAATGATTTTTCCCCGGGGTCACTTCCAGTCTCGGGAAGGAGTACTTCGTATATTTTTTCCGCGTCGGGTGTTTCGAAAATAAATTCCGCGGAATGATTCATTTCAGATACTGCGGTCATTTACACCATAACCTGCAGACGATACTGCATTTTCTGCATGCCGCAGAAGCAGATTGCCCCCTCGGCGTTCAAATCCAGCGTGATTGGAACATGCGGGGACAGCAGTTTATACAAATCAGGTTCACGTGTCAGAAATCCCTTGTAGAATACTCCGGTACGTTCTGACGGGATGATATTGGTTATCAGCATGGAAAATACGGTATTTCCGTTTCTGGTAATATCAACAACCGGACCCATACGTTTGGTGTCCGATACAAAAATAATAGAGGAATCGGCCTCTTCTATGGTGCGAAGACCTGCCTTTCCTCTCTGAACATAGGTCACTCCGAGAGCAAACGCAATTTCCTTTGCGAGTCTCCGGATTTCAACCGACGGTTTACGCGATGATGTAACAATCATCGTGCTTTCAGTACTTTTGTGCCGGCCCCGCGGGTCTTAAAGAGAATCCGATGACCGCAGTACGGACATCTTACGTTGCTGTCGATCTCCACCATCTGTTTGCAGCGGGCGCACTTATAACTAACCATCTGACTTATGCTCCCTTCGTCTCGATAGTGCGAAGGACAATTTTCATTGAGGGTGTTTCGGGTGCGTATGCTCCGCCTGCGAACTTGTATCCGCATTTCTTGCATTCCCAGATGCCTGTTCCGACACGTTTTACTGCAACGGTGTCGCACTGCGGGCATAAGTGCTTTGCACGGGAAATCTTTTCACTCTCTGTTACAAGCTTTCGGCCGAAACGTCCGTAGCGAGGACCGAAGCGTCCGGCACTGCCGGTTACCCGTCCTTTTGCTGTGTGTTTTGTTTTTGATGCCATCTGTATATCTCCAGAATATCTATGTTAATTGGTTCTTCATTCATTTAATAGTTGCGTGTGTCTCCGTCGGAGGTGCAGGAGTCAAAATTCCAGCAATATACCTTTATTTTCTCATTTCGGCTTGTTTACTGGGTTATTGTCCGGATTTTCCCCGGACATCATGAGTCTGTTTTTCCGGAGTGTGCCGGATACATGACATGGGGCGCGCCTATGGGTTTTTGGAAGTGAGCTGAACAAAAAAGATAATTCAGGGGTGTGCTGTACTGCTCACTCCAGAATCTTTAACTGGGCGTCGCCTTTTGCCGCTGCATTTGCCAGATTGAAGAACTCTTCCTGCATCCCCGCGGGGATGGTAACAACACATATCCATGAGCCGTCGTTCTGCCACTCGTTTTTCTCCATCTTAACGTATGCGGCCCCTGAGACAGCGCCGTATGCACGTGCGGCGAAGTCCATCGGAAACTTTGCGGCGATTCTGCGCTCCTCAAAGCGGATGGGAAGAATCGGGCGAAGGGCTTTTACCGTCTCCTTTACCAGGTCATCAACCGAGCGGAACGGGTCAAAGTTCACCCTTACCTGTTCCAGGGCCAGTTCAATACGCTTTACCGGGTGCGGAAGACCGGTCTGCGGGTTTACTGCGTTCCTTGCGATATAGGTAATGACGCGGCTGCGTTTTTCTTCGGTCAGGTGCCGTCTCTGCTCGGTTGTTAAGTGGATTTCCCCTTTTACGATAATCTGCTTTGCAATCTCCTCGAAGTTTGTGGTTTTGAAAACCTTCTGCAGATCCTCGTCCGGGGATTTATCACCGTGAGAGGCATTTTCATAGACATGAAGGGCGGCTGCGGCATCTTCAATCGGAATCTCTGCACCATGGCGGATTTTATCTGCAAGTTCAGGGTCAACGAGAATCTCAAAGCAGAGACCGTGTGTTTCAAGCCGTGCACATACTGCATCATCGAGCGAAATCATACCTTACGCTTCCTTTTTTGCGGACTCTTTCTTTGCGGATTTTACACTCGCGGAAAATGCGGTAACCGCGGCCTTGAGTTCGTCTCCGGTGAGTTTCTTAAATGAAAGAATCTCTGTTTTACCGCCGGTCGGAAGTTCAACTACTTTTCGTGATGCCTTCTTTTTCGAGTACTCTCCGGCGATTCCGATTTCGACGGTATCAATGTCGAATTTACCCTCGGTTGCGGTATAAAGTGCCTTTAATCCGAGCTGCACGGCATCTTCTGCGCTCATTCTCTCTTTGTACTCTGCTTCAAAGAGTTTCATGACTGCCTGCCGTCCGATGCCGATACCTGTTGCCATATACTCAAGAAGAGTGCCTGACGGGTCTGTCTCAAAGAGCCGGTAGTGTGCCTCCCCGTCTTCTCCGATGTCAACACCTGCGAGCAGAAGAGCTGTTCCGTACGGACGTGCGCCGCCGAATAATGTATAGGTCTGCATGTGGTCGCAGAGTTTTTTGGCAAGGGTTTCCACATCAATCGGTTCACCGTAGGAGATGCGGTTAATCTGCGCTTCGACGCGTGCGCGGTCCACGAGGGCGCGTGCGTCTCCTACAAGTCCGGATGATGCAACGCCTATGTGGTCATCGATTCTGAATATTTTTTCGATGGAGGAGGGTTCCAGGAGGCGGGATGCCACACGTTTGTCTACGAGGAGGACAACACCTGTCCTGCATTTGATGCCGACGGCTGTTGTTCCCCGCTTTACTGCTTCACGTGCGTATTCAACCTGGTAGAGTCTTCCATCGGGGGAGAACATGGTGATTGCACGATCATATCCTCCCATCTGATACTGCTGTGGCTGCATGGTTTTTCTCCAGTTGTTACTTACTTATTCTCTTTCTATTTAGATAGATTTTCCCTCTGGGGAATCACGGCATGGAATCCCTGCCTTTGCCCCGCGGATGGTGCCTGAGGTCTTTACGGTGCGGAACCGGACGGTATTTGCCGGAAGATTTCCTGCTTTTATCACACAGGCAAGGGCTGCTGTGAGCTTTTTTTCGGTTCCACGTGAGCAGCGGACCACTGCATACGTCTCATCAGACCAGACAACAGCAGGGCGGATTTCAGCAGCCCCGGTATCCCCGAAGAGGTCACGGACTGCCGACGCGCATGCCTGATACAGCTCTTTCTGCGAGGGTGCCTGAGCATCGGTCATTACTTCGATGAGGATATATCTGCGGTTCATCCGCAGTGTCGGCGGAAGCGGTCTCATGAAACGACCTCCACACTTTTTTTCGGATGAAGTACTGCATCAGCTGCATTAAGTGCCTTGTAGACCTCTGCATGCGTCATGCCAAAAAGAGCACAGAGCGCCTCGGTTTCATACAGGTTTCTGATGCCGGAGAGTGTCTTTGCCCCGGATGCGATGACAAACGGAAATTTGTATTTTCTCTGCAGCTTCAGGCAGTCCGCATATGATGATAAGGCATTTCTCCGTGTCCGGTAATCGATTATCGCTGAGAGTTCGATGACCAGTCCGACATTTTTTTCCGCGGCGAGTTTTGCGGTTATGTGGTCAAATCCCCCTTTCGGGAGTCTGTCCAGTCCGGCCAGAAACGACACGCCTTTCTGGGTTATAGCAAACCGGTTGAAACTGTTGTCTTTTGCATCGGCGATAACAAAAGCCCCCCTGGGTGCGGAACGTACGGCGTTTTGCAGTTCTTTGGGGGTTTCCGCACGGATTCTGACGCAATTGAGTGCATCATCACATTCCGGTGCAGATATGGTAAGTGCAGTTTTTCCCCATCCGTTTCGTTTTGCTTCCGCACAGATACCTGATGCTGATACTGATGTATCGGAGATGCTCAGGCATACGTCGGTAATCATGGGTGAAGAAAGAAAAAAAACAGAATCCGGTTATTTACCGTGATTCTCGTGTGCACGGATGCTCGGGTAGCACTTTTCAGTGCCGCGTCCCTTGCTGTGCTGTCCGCGTCCTTTTTTGCCTGCGGAGGTCTTTCCGCGGTAAACACGTCCTCTGGTGTCTGCAACCCAGGCAAGGTCCTTGTCTGCAAGGACTGACGGGCTTGCGCGGTCAACGAGGATTACTTCAAAGTATTTGTGGTGGCCGTCCTGACCTACCCAGTAGGAGTTTAAGACTTCCATGTTCGGGTAGCGGTTCTGTGCACGCTCTTCGGCAATGGTACGCAGGTTCTTACCAGGCGTTGCCTTGCGCATGCTCATACGGTTTGTTCTGCGTCCTCTGATGTACCGGGATTTTCTGCGGCCTCCGCGGCGGATTGCCGAGCGGACAACGATGATTCCCTGCTTTGCTTTGTATCCGAGTGCGTGTGCACGGTCGATACGGGTCGGGCGTTCGATACGAACAACGGCCCCCTGCTTGCGCCAGGTCTGCATTCTCTCCCAGAGGAGTTTCTTTACGCCGGATGCTGCGGGTTTCTTCCATGCATCACGGACATATCCGTACATTGATTTTGACATGTGATAGTTCACCTCAAGGTTCAGCTGTCTAAGATATATCAGCTACATTCCTTTTGTTCGTTTTTCAGCAGAATGCTGTAAACTCTATATTATTTAGTGGAACTGATATATATAAGAGATGGTTTGTTCTTGACAGCAGCAGTCTCTGCAGACTGATGCCCCACGCGTATTATCCACCTAAAAACTCATAAAAGGAGTGTTCAAAAAAATCGGAAGGGATGGTTCATCCCTTTTTTGCTGTCAGTGTGTACCGGCTTTACATCATGCCCGGCATTCCGCCCGGCATCCCACCCATTCCGCCCATTGCTGCTGCTTCCTCGGGTGACGGACCTGCTGACTTTGCAGAAGCGATAACATCATCGATTCTTAAAATCATGACTGCTGCCTCTGCTGCGGATGCAATAGCCTGTGTCTTTACGCGGAGCGGTTCGACAACGCCTGCTTCCCACATGTCGACCGGCTCGCCCTTGAAGACATCAAGACCATAGGTCTTCTTGCCCTTCTCGTGGGCTGCACGGAGGTCAACTAACTTGTCAATCGGGTCAAGACCTGCGTTCTCGGCAAGGGTTCTCGGGATAACCTCGAGTGCGTTTGCAAATGCATCGATTGCAAGCTGGATACGTCCGCCCTGGGTTGCTGCGTACTCTTTCAGTCTGAGGGCCAGTTCAACTTCCGGTGCTCCTCCGCCTGCGACAACCTTCTTGTCCTCAACAACACAGCCGACAACGCGGAGTGCGTCTTCAAGTGCACGTCCGAGTTCGTCTACGACGTGTTCTGTTCCGCCCTTGATGATGATGGATACTGCCTTCGGGTTCTTACACTTCTCGACGAAGACCATCTCTTCACCGGAACCTACTTTGCGTTCCTCGACTAATCCGGCGATACCAAGCTCGTCTCCGGAGATTGCATCGATTGAGGAGATGATTGAGCCTCCCGTTGCGCGTGCAAGCTTTTCCATGTCGGACTTCTTGACGCGGCGGATTGCATAGATGCCTGCCTTGGATAAGTAGTGCTGGGCAATGTCGTCGATACCTTTCTGACACATCAGAACGTTTGCACCGGACTTGACAATCTTGTCAACGATGTTTTTAATCATACGTTCCTCTTCGTCAAGGAACATCTGGAGCTGGTCCGGAGAGGTGATGGAGATTTCCGCATCGACTTCGGTCTTCTTGTACTCGACTGCTGCATTGAGCAGAAGAATCTTTGCGCCCTCAACCTTCTTCGGCATTCCGGGGTGGACACGCTCTTTGTCAATGAGCATACCCTCAACAATCTCGGAGTCCTCGATTGCTCCGCCGACACGCTTTTCGACTTTGACGTTTTCAGTGTCAACACTGCCGTCTTCGTCGGTGATAAGGGTTACTGCACGAACGATTAAGTCGCAGAGTTTTTCTTTGGATGCTTCTGCGTTCTTACCGGTCATTGCGGTTCCTGCAATCTTTGCCAGGATGTCCTTGTCGGTTGACTTCACGTCTTTTGCGATTCCCTGGAGGAGTTCCTGTGCCTTTTCCGCTGCCTGGCGGTAGCCGAGGGTGATTACGGTCGGGTGAACATCCTGTTCAAGGAGTTCTTCAGACTTCTTTAAGAGTTCGCCTGCAATAACGACTGCGGAGGTGGTTCCGTCTCCTACTTCATCATCCTGGGTCTTTGCGACCTCAACCATCATCTTTGCTGCCGGGTGCTCAATGTCCATCTCTTTTAAGATGGTAACACCGTCGTTGGTGATGACGACATCTCCGATGGTGTCTACGAGCATCTTGTCCATGCCTTTCGGGCCAAGAGTGGTCCGTACGGCACCTGCAACAGCTTTTGCTGCGGCAATGTTCATACTCTGTGCGTCGCGTCCGCGGGTACGTGATCCGCCTTCTTTCACGATTAAAATGGGCTGTCCGCCTAACTGTGCTGACATATGATAATCACCTATACCCTTTTTCAGGGTAATGTATGGAATATGTTGTTTAGTAGTTCTATATAAACATTTCTCTTTCAGTTCTTAAATTAAGGAAATTACGGGTCCGGATTCCAAACGCGGGTGGAAAAATCGGTGTCCGCGCCGCTCCTGCGGCAGAAAAAATACAGAGGGTATCAGAGAATATTATGAGAAACGGATAAGGCTGTAGAGTCCGTCGGGAAGCGGGTGGACCTCGAGAAGCTCCGAAAAATCCCCTACAGAAACGCCTTTTCGCACAAGATAGCCCAGATAAGTGCCAATAAGCCCGCCGGACGGGGATGAGGAGGCAAATCCGAGAATCTTTCCCGCATCACCTGTTGTAAGCTCCATATGTCCCATCGATGAATCACAGGCACGCCAGAAAGAGCCCGGGCCTGCAATATTTATTATACTTTCCGTATACCCTTCCGACACTGCCGGGCAGACGGTGTAGTCGCGTCCGAGAGCTACCGTAAACGGGACCTGTGAGAGGTTTATTTTGCGCGGAGTCCCAAGAATTGCATCCGCTGCGGCAAATCCGCGAAGGCGGGCTGCCGGGGTAAAATACGGTGCACCGCAGATATCCCCTGCCGCATAGACATTCGGGACAGAGGTCTGCATGGTTTCATCGGTAAGAATTGAACCGTCGGCGCGTTTTTCAATCCCTGTTACAAAGGGCGATGAGGGTGTAAAGCCTGCTGCAAACAAAACCGCATCGCAGGGGATGGTTTCTCCGTCAGCAACAGCCCCTTCCACTGCAGTATCACCTAAAATACGCTCAAGACGGGCGTGTTCGCGGATATCAACGCGTTTTAAGTCACGCAGAGCATCTTTTTTCAGTGTTTCGGGAAGGACGGACAAAAGTCCGGAACGGGCAATGAGGGTGACTTTACCGCCGAATGCCGAGTAGATATAGGCAAACTCGGCGCCTGTGATGCCCCCTCCTACGATAAGCATATGACGGGGCAGGGAGCGCATTGTACGGAGGGTTCGCGGATTGTGGGTGCCTTTAAGGGTATTTCCCGGGACATCAGGGATGTTTATCCCGCATCCTGCAGCGATTACCACCGCCTCCGCCTCCCGTTTTTCCCCGTCAACATAGACCTCGTTTCCGCGGACCTCTGCGGTTTTTCCCTCTTCGATGACGACCCCTGCCTGCAGGGTCTCTTTTTCGAGGATGTGGGAAAATATGCTCTGGGTCAGTTCCAGTTTGTCGATGAGTGCAGGGTAGTCTACAGAGATTTCTCCTTTGATGATGCCGATTTCTTTTAAGCGGCGGGCTTCATCGACTGCACGCGCCGCATCATTTAATCCGCAGACAAGCATACACCCGTCAAAAACACACTGACCGCCGAGTTTTCGCTTCTCGATAATGGTTACTTTGCGACCTGCTGATGCCAGACGCAGTGCAGCCATTCTTCCGGCAGGGCCGCCGCCTATAATAATAATCATACTAAAAAAAGTTAAAAGACCTCACAGCCCTCATCCGAGGGGAGCGAGAGTTCTTCTCCGGTAAATGCGTTTACCTCAACAATATCCTTATTTCCCCTGACCTGCCAGACAGGGATGTAGACCTTCTCTATTTTGAGGACAAAATTGTCCTCGGTCGGTTTGAACTCCTTCTCCTCGGCAAAGATTGCATCACCTGCTGTAATCTTCAGACGGATGCGTTTGGTGAGTTTTTTAATCAGAGACGCGGTAATAGTCTCTTTTACCTCCTGCTTCATGATAACAGGCGATACGATATCCGCATCTTTGTCAAGTTCACCGGCAACAGGGACTGCCTCTGTATCAAACTCGGTCTCCAGGCCGTTTACCGCATTTATCCATCCTGACCCTTCGCCGTCGAATGCTACGACCTTTCCTTTGTAGGATGCTTCTCCGCCGGAGGTGTAGGTATATCTCCAGTATGGAATCATACGAAGGATGGTAGGTCCTTCCTGGTGGGCGACGCGGACGGCAGCTGCTGCGTCAATCCGGACCGGAAGCATCAGATCATAGTCGAACCCGGAAGACGGGGCTGCTGCCGCGGGGATTGCAAAGGAGGGGACTGATTCAATATCAAACGGAAGACGATAGATACGTGCTTCTGCAGCCGCGGATATTTTTGCAAGCAGTTCCTCTTTTGTCCAGAGAACTGACTCTTTCGGACGGAAAACTGTATTTCCGCTGAAGATGAGTTTGTCACAGCGTGTTTTTGAACCGTTGAGATTTATGGTGTACGGAATCATATCAAAGCGCTGAAGGACGTTCATATCGTCTGAGCAGAGAACAATAATACATTTGTTTCCCCTGACTCCCGAGAGGTTAAACACCACCCCCTCTTCATTTTCACAGTCATAACCTGCTGTCTGAAGGATAATGGATATCTCAGACAGTGCCTGGTCATAGTTTATTTCTGCTGCGTCCATATCTGTATCTATATTTGTCGTCGAATCTGATAAATCATACGTCTTGTCTCATTACACAAAATAATCAGTTAATCGCGTTTGATTTTTATTTAAACCTGTTTTTAGGGGGATTTCTCTTGTGTTCACTTTTTTGCATCATTGAAAGGACCAGGCACTCGGTTTCATTCTGCGGCTGATATTCATTCAGTTCCAGTGAGAAAAGAGCCGCATCAAGCTCCTCATAAGTCATTCCTATCTCCTGTTCATCAGTCTGCCCCTCAAAAAATCCGGCGCTCGGTGCTTTTTTAATGATTCTTTCCGGAATCTCCAGTTCTTCTGCGAGGGCATACACATCTTTTTTGTAGAGATGCAAAAGCGGCTGAACGTCTGCAGCGCCGTCCCCCCATTTGGTGGAGTAGCCAATCAGGTACTCGGTTTTATTCGATGTCCCGCAGACAAGACGGTTTCGTGCCGCAGCAACATTGTATAAAGTAACCATTCTCAGGCGGGCAGCCGCATTTCCTGCTGAAAGCGGGGTGTTTGTGATGTGCGGCGCAGATAAAAATGCGGAAAGTGTCTGTTCAAGGGGGATCGTAAGCAGTTCAACGCCAAGCGTGCTGCAAAGCAGTTCCGCATCATCCGCATCGCCCGCACCCGCAGCTGAGGCGGGCATACTGACACCGGTTACCCGCTCTTTTCCGACCGCCTTTACCGCAAGGGCGCAGGCAACTGCGGAATCGATGCCGCCTGAGATGCCGATTACCACCCCTTCAGTCCCGCTTTCCCAGACCGCATTCCGGATGAGGTCTTTTATTTTAACGATTTCACAGCCGATACAAAGGCAGCAGTCACCGGTTAGTTCATCTTCTGCGTTACCAATCATGTTATCAGTCATTTACAAATCTCCTTAAGTTTATCAGCGGTATTTTTCAGCGCAAATTTTGCAGACGGCCGCTCTTCGGAAAAACGGGTTAAAAATAACCGTGTTTCTCCTGTCTCCTGCGGGACCTCCTGTTTCCAGCCGTGGTGCTGTGCATACAGGACTATCTCCTCATCAGGGATGACGGAAAGCGGGGATATTGTCCGTGTTTCCGGTGTTTTCCCTGTCACATATGATGAAACGGTTCCGTTAAGCACCGCTTCAAGGAGGTCTGCTGCCGTGTCGTCAAGCGTTTCATCTGTAATTATCAGTGATGCGGCGGATGCTTCCCGCACAAAGACAATATCGCTTCGTTTCAGAAAGAGGGCACTTAAAAAAATCCTGAGAGCAAGGGTCTTTACCGGGGAACTGCTCCGGATATATATCCGCTCCCCGGATGAGATGCCGCCTTTGTTCCGGATTTCCTTTTTTGCGCGGGATTCGATATCTGCTGTCAGATGCCGTCTGCAAAGGGCCGCCCCGGACGCTTTCTGGAAAATAACCGCTTCATCGGCGCATCTGCTGCATTTCATTAAGTATATGTTGGTTTTTCCTCAAAAAAAAGGTTACTCAAAATGGGTTGCTCTAAATCGGTCACTCAAAAAAAGCTGCCGGAACAAATGGCTTTGCCCGTTTCTCCATGTCAAAGCTCCACGCATCAATAACTTTAATATGATAAAGTGATAAACAATAAGACAGACTCTCTGAATACATCACCTCATCCGGCAGTGTATCCGGTGTCTTATCATACCGGATGTTCTGAGACCGGTGGAACTGTGGTTTCACTGGGGTGTGCTGTATCAGTAATGGATTTTGTGTGTCCCGCTATTTCAGCAAAGCAACCTGAATTTGGAGTTTGAAAAACATGAACAAGAAAATTATCATTGGAGCACTGAGTCTCCTTGTAATCTTTGCCGTCATTCTTTCCGCAGGGTGTGTCGGATCTGACGACAAAAAGACCTATGTTGTAGGTATCGATATCTATGAACCATACTCATGGACCGATGAAAATGGAAACATTGTCGGATTCGATGTCGACTGCATGAAATGGATTGCAGCAGAGAAGGGCTACGACGTTGCCTTCGAGTACATCGACTGGGATGCACTTGCAACCTACCTCCAGACCGGACAGCGCGACATTATCTGCTCCGGACTTTCCATCACTCCGGACCGTGCAGAAGTAATTGACTTCACCAACCCGTACTGGATGATCAGTATCGATGTAGTCTCCCTTGCAGGAAAAGAGTTCACCATGGACCAGTTCTACAACGGCGATCTTAAGATTGGTGTTCAGGCAGGATGCTCTGCATACGAAGGCCTTGAAGACTATCTCGGTGAAGAGCTCTATGCACAGATGAAGAAGGATGGTAAGATTGTTGATACCTATGCAACCTTCGCTCTCTCCATGCAGGACTTAAAGAACGGCCGTGTTGATGTTGTTATCTTCGACAGTGCCGGAATCAAGACGCAGATTGACAACAACCCCGGAGTCTTTGAACTTGTCGGAACCGTTGAAGATACCGAAGAACTCTTTGCAGCAGCAGTCAAGAAAGGAAACACCGAACTCCTTGAAATCTTGAACGACGGCTACGCAAAACTCATGGCATCTGACGACTGGGATGTTCTTGTAGCAAAGTACGGCATCGGAGCTGAAGAATAAACCGGTTCCAACCTATTTTTTAGTTCAAAACTGACTCTAAAAAAATATGTAAACATCTGAATTAAGTATAATTTACCACTGCAGAAAAATATCATGCTTGAATCACTGACCGTTGTAACTGATTCACTCGGCTACCTCTTAGGAGGTGTGCTTGTTACATTAGAACTGGTAAGTGCAGCCCTCCTTCTCGGATTCATACTTGGTATTCTTCTGGTAGTAGGTCAGGTCTACGGCCCAAAACCCGTTCGCGGCTTTGTTGCTGTCTACGTGTGGTTCTTCAGAGGGCTTCCGAACCTGATTCTGCTGTTCCTGTTCTACTTTGTATTCCTTCCGACTCTGCCGGTATTCCTGATTGCAGTAATTGTACTTGGAATGCGCAGCGCGGCATATCAGTCGCAGATTTTTCGCGGAGTCATTGAAAATTTATCCGAGGGGCAGACTCTTGCAGCCCGCTCTCTTGGCATGACAAACTGGCAGACAATTAAACACATCATCATCCCGCAGACCCTGCGGCTTGCACTTCCCTCATGGGCAAACGAGTATCCTGTTCTCTTAACAGATTCAGCAGTTGCATCAGCTATAGGTGTAACCGAACTTCTGACACGTACAGGATTTCGTGTTGCAGCAACAGGAAACGCGATGGCGCTGTATCTTGCCTGTGCAGTTATATTCATTCTCTTAAATTACGGTGGAATGCTTTTGATTCAGAAAATTGAAGAACGGATTAGAATACCCGGATTCGGCAATAATGAGTGTGATCAGATATGAGTGGTGTACCAGTCCTTTGTGTAGAAAATCTCTCTAAACAGTATGGAGACCTTAAGGTCTTGAAAAATATCTCTTTCAAGGTGAAAAAAGGAGACAAGATGGTCTTCATCGGCCCGTCGGGAACCGGAAAATCAACGCTTCTCAGATGTATCAATCAACTGACAAAGCCCGATGCCGGCAATGTCTATCTGAACGGAGAGGAGATTGTACACTCCGGACATAAGATTAACGAGTACCGTCAGAAGATGGGCATGGTCTTCCAGAACTTTAATCTCTTTGATCATCTGACTGCGGTGAGAAATGTTGAACTCGCACTGTTAAAAGTCAAAAAGATGGATAAAGCAGAGGCACGCAAAAAAGCAATGTTTGAGCTGGAACGTGTCGGAATGGCAGACCGTGCTGATTATTATCCGGCACAGCTTTCCGGAGGTCAGGCGCAGCGCGTATCTATTGCGCGTGCTTTGGCAATGGACCCTGAGATTATGCTTTTTGATGAACCGACCTCGGCCCTTGACCCGGAACTTAAACGTGAGGTGATGGAAGTCATGCGCAAACTCGCAGAGCAGGGCATGACCTGTATCGTTGTCACGCACGAGATGAAGTTTGCAACCTCATTTGCGTCTGAGATTTTCCTGATGGAAAAAGGTGAAGTCATTGAACATGGAGTTCCCGCTGATATTCCAACCAGTCCGGACTTCAAAAGAATGCGCGAGTTCATGGGCGCATATACCGAGGAGTAAAGTCAGATGGCAGACGGCAGTGTTGTAGGTGAAGCAGTGACTGAAGCACTGTCAGGTTTCATCCGGACCGACCCCGATTTCTGGCTGAATGTCCTTCTTCCGGCAGTTGGTCAGGGTCTTCTTGTAACACTGCTTCTCATTCTCTGTGTTGCCCCTCTTGGTATCCTCATCGGTATTCTGGTCGCGATATGCCGCGTATATGCCCCAAAACCGTTTTCGTTCCTTGCGAAACTCTATGTAATCTTCTTCAGAGGATGTCCCTTATTGGTTCTGCTCTTCATCCTCTACTTCGGACTTCCATCCATCGGGATTCTCCTGGAAGGATTTACAGCCGCTGTTATTGGTTTTGTCCTCTGTAACTCGGCATACAACTCCGAGTATATTCGCGGGGCACTTCAGTCAATTAAAAGCGGTCAGATGATAGCAGCCCGTTCTCTTGGTATGACAAAGAAGCAGGCTATCCTCCACATAATTATCCCGCAGGCAATGAGGAGAGCAATCCCCGGCGTTTCCAATGAGTTCATCTATTTGATTAAGTACACGTCACTTGCGTACTTTGTAACAGTTGTAGAGATGACAATGGCTGCGAAGATGATTGCTATGCATTATCTGGCATTCATCGAAGCATTCGGACTGGTCGCTTTGTTCTATCTGGCACTTGTATCCCTTGCAACATTCGGCACCAACAAGCTTGAAAAGAAGCTTGCTATCCCCGGCTTAACTGCAGTGAAGGTAAAAGACCCGCCGTTCAGGCTGAAAAAAGGAACGAAAGAACCCCGGAAAATAAAGTAAGGCCTTCCCTGCATCTCTTTTTTGCATCTCTTTTTTGCATCTCTTTTTGAAATACGGAAGCTGTAGTCTGACACGTACGCAAAAACAATAAAATACCTGCTCCGGAGATACACCGCCGCAGTGAAACATCTGTTTCACCGGTCTTTAGCATACCAGGTACTGCTGTACCCGGGTACTGCTGCCGCGGGGTTAGTGCTGCGGCGGATTGTTCTGTTCCTTTATCCTGTCGAGGACAAGGCGATATCCGCCTTTTCCGTAGGTGAGGCAGCGGTTAACACGGCTGATAGTTGCTGTGCTGGCCCCGGTCTCTTTCGATATTTCCTGATAACTTAGTTTTGCCGAGAGAAGAGATGCCACCTCAAGACGCTGTGCCATATCCTGAATCTCTTTGATAGTGCAGGCATCTTCCAGGAATGCGGCACATTCATCTGCCGTTTTCAGGGAGGATATGGCTTCAAGGAGAAGGGTCAGTCGTTTTTCCGGAATGAGAAGCATGGTTTCAGCTCTGGTATAACTTAGTTATACTTGGTTATTATTAGGTATGTGTCACTTTACTATATTAAAGCATTGACACGCTGTGGAGGGTGATGAATAAAAAAAGTGTTCAGAGTTTCAGTGCATCAACTGCCGCGGAGGCAATGGAGAGCACCGCCTCCGGATTAAACAGTTCAGTGCTGATTACCAGATCATATGGTTCTGTTGAGAGAATATCAATCTTATAATATTCCAGGTAGCGTGCCGCCTCACATGCTTCCCGTTCCACGGTCTGTTCATATGAGGTTTCGGGGCTGATTCCCTCGCGCTCTGCGATACGCCCCGCGCGACACCGCTGTGATGCGGTCAGGAGGATTTTTAAATCAGCGTTTTCCACCATCCAGCCGCATAAACGGCTTTCGATGATGAAGTTGTCGTTGTCTTTTGCAAACTGTGTCTGCCGGCGGTCCAGCTCGTAATCTATTTCCGGATTTGCCTTTGCGAGTTCTCCGAACTCGGCAAGTGTCATGCCGCGTTCTTTTGCACTCTCACGGAAAAATGTACCGCCTGAGTAAAAGTCCAGACCGTATTTTGCGGCAAGGGCTTTTCCGAGTGTTGTTGTACCTGACCCGGGCTGTCCGCCGATGCAGATGCGCATTTATGCGATTCCCCCGATGTTTAACGTCTTTCTGATGATCTGGGTCATACAGAGTGAACATAAGATGTACCAGAGAAGCCATGCGGGAAAGATTAAGACGGTTGCCTGATATGACATGAGCCCCCCGAATGGGATGACGATTGCGTTTGTCAGATCAGCTATGGCAGTGGTGAGGATATCGGGCGTCGGCATCTCGCTTACCCTCTTGTAGAGCCAGAAGAAGATCGGGATTGTCACAACCAGGATGTATGCCATCGGTTTGAACTGCGCCTGACTCATCTTCATCTGCTCGCTCATCATTGCCTGCTGCTGCGCCTGCATCTTTTTAATCAGGCGTTCATCGCCTAATCTCTGTGCTTCGCGGAATTTGGTGTTGAACTCCCTCATCTTCTCCTGCTGCTTTTTCATTCCCTCGTAATCAATGGTATATTTCTGAAGGAGGGAGGAGTAAAGACCGGTAATGGTTGCCAGAATCAGCACGAGTGCAAAGAAGGGAAGTCCCATTGCCTCGAATGGAGCGATGACCACATCCACAATTCCCGCGATAACGTTGCGTGCGTCCTGCCACTGATAGAGCAGCAGCATCGCAATCATAGCCCCGATGGCTATGAACAGGCCGTATTTATCGGCGAATTTACCCATGGGTTTACCTCAGGACAGCGGCAAGCTCATCGACTGCCTTATCAACGAGGAAATCGGCATTAACGATGATTTTAACCGTACATCCGGTAAGCATCGAGTATGCTGCGGCAAATGCACGGTTCATCTCCTGGTGCTCGGCAATGGAGCGTGCGCCTTCAACATCACGGACACGGGTCTCGTCAGAGAGTCTTCGTACTAAAATCTGGTCGTTGTCGGTTTCGACAAGGACAATGGTATCGGGCATAATTGCGGAGATGACCCATTCCGGAAGTCCTGCGAGGTAGCCTGCCGGAGTCTTTACGGATGCATGGGTGTCAATGATGACGTTTCCGTCAATTGCTGCAATCTTTTCCGCTGCGAGTTTCTGCAGACGCTTCTGCTGGGTGCGGTCAAGTTTTCTCATCTGGTCTCTGTCGGTTACAAGACCTTCTGCCTGGGCTACCTCAAACATGAAGCTTCCGAAGTTGAGGTTCTGGTACGTAATTCCCTCTGCGGTTACTTTGTCAAATGCAGAGTTGATAACGGTCGTCTTTCCCACACCTGGGACGCCTGTGATAATGACTTTCTTTCCTGCCATAGTTTATCTCCTGAATACTACTATTATTTGGATGTGATTTATTATAAAGATACGGAAGAGTCTTTAGTGCTCCTCACGTATCATGGTAATGCATTTTTTCGGACATTCGTTTGCGCAGATTCCGCAGCCTTTACAGTAAACAAGGTCGATTTCCTGCGTATCCTGGTCGATTACCGCGTCAGGACAGTACATAGCGCAGATTCCGCAGTGGTTGCAGGTCTCGCGGTTTACCACCGGACGGAAGGTTCTCCATGTTCCGGTCTGTCCCATCGCTGCCTCTTTCGGGGTGCTGATGGTAATTTTCGGAATTCCCTGATAGGTCATAACTTCACCTCATTGTATGCAGCTTCAGCCGCTTCAACGTTTCTTACATCGGAGAATGTCTCCTGAATCGCCAGTTTTCCGGACTCGTGAGAGAAGATGCCGAGTTTTGCCATGGCGCCGATAACCGGTGTGTTCAGGATGGGGCTTCCTGCGACAAACATGTTCTTTGCAAGCGCAATTCCGGTGATGTCTGCACAGTATGCCTTAAACTCCGGCGGGAAGGTGAGACTCTCATGGGTGTTTACAAAGACAATGCCGCCTTTCTTTAATCCGTCGAGGACATTGACTGTTTCCATGACGGTCGGGTCGAGGACGACGACCATGTCAGGTCTGGTAATCTGTGAGTAGATTCTGACCGGGGTATCGTCGATTCTTACGAAGGAGACAATAGGGGCTCCGCGGCGCTCTGCTCCGTAGAACGGGCATGCGGTTGCAAATTTCCCGTCCTTTACGGCAGCAGATGCCATCATGCGGGCTGCGGTAACCCCGCCCTGTCCGCCGCGTGAGTGGATGCGTATTTCGTACATTACTGCTCCTCCTCTGCGATTCCGAACCAGTACTCGGTGCCAATCTTACGGGTTCTTACAAACTCCGCGATGTCGTCGTAGGTTACTTCCTGGCCGCCGAGACCTGCGATGATGCGTGCCATCTTTGCCTCCGGGTAGCGCGCCTGGATTTCTCCTGCGACAACGCCGCCGAATCCGAATGAATAGTCACGGTCAATGACAACAAGTTCACGCCCCTGTATCTTCATGTCAAGCGGGAAGGGGCGAAGCCATCTGATGCGCATGACACCTGCTTTGACACCTTCTTTTCTGAGGATATCTGCTGCGACCTCTGCCTCTTTTCCAAGGGTTCCCATTGCGACGATAATGACACCCGCGTCATCACAGAGGTACTCTTCTACGGGTGCGTAGCGTCTTCCGAAGCGTTTTGCAAACTCCTCTTCGGTTTCGCTGATGACCGTGCGTGCTGCACGCTGGGCCTTTTCCATGTCGAATCTGAACTGGAAGTGGACGTTTGAAGGACTCATTGCCCCGTAGCCGTGCGGGTCGTCCATGTCAATTGCATGCGGTAAGGAGATCGGGGGGATGAAGTCTCCGGGTTCGGTCATCTCATACGGCTGCATAATGTGGGATAACAGGAATCCGTCCATGTTTATCATGACGGGCAGGAGGGCTCTGTTGTCTTCGGCGATTCTGAAGGCCATTAATGCCGCATCGTATGCTTCCTGAACGGTTGAGACGTAGACCTGCAGCCATCCGGTGTCACGCTGGGATAATGCGTCTGAGTGTTCCGCCCAGGTGTTCCAGCCGGGAGCGATGGTTCTGTTTACCTGACCCATAACAATCGGGAGGCGTGCTCCTGCCGCCCAGTGGAGCATTTCGTGCATATATAATAATCCGTGTGAGCTGGTTGCGGTAAAGACACGTACACCGGTTGCTGCAGCCCCGATACAGGCGGTCATCGCGGAGTGTTCGGACTCGACCGGGATGTAGCGTGCATCCATCTCCCCTGCTTCGACATATTCTGCGATTGATTCGATGATCTCCGTCTGCGGAGTGATGGGGTATGCGGCAACAACGGTCGGTTTTGCCATCTTTACGGCAGCGGCCACTGCTTTGTTTCCGGTTCCCATTACCAGGTTGTTTTTCATAAGGCACCCTCCGAGATTTTTACTTCTGCTTCCATTTTTCTCAGGTTTTTGTCGACGTTTGCCTGAATCTGTGCGGCGAGTGCTGCATCCACCTTTTTATATCTTCCCTGCATCGAGAGGTAGTCGGTTACCGGGACCGGTCTTTTCATGGCGGCCTTTGAGGGGGCGCTGATGGTGAGCTTGTCGTACTCTTTTTCCCAGAGGACCCAGATGCCGGATTTGACTGCGAGTTTTCCTACTTCGACGGTCTTCTCCGAAGGCGTCTTCCAGCCCGGCGGGCACGGGGCTAAGATGTGGATGAACTTCGGCCCGGGAATAGAGATGGCTTTTTTCACCTTGTTGTAGAGGTCTGCGGGGTATGAGGCACATGCTGTTGCCTGATAGGGAAGGTTGTGTGCTTCAATCATCCGGTCAAGGTCTTTTTTGACGATGCGTTTTCCGTTCGGTGTTGTGGTTGTTATAGCGCCGAGCGGGGTTGCGCCGGATCTCTGCATTCCGGTGTTTCCGTATGCTTCGTTGTCGTAGCAGATATATAAGAAGTCTTCTTCGCGTTCAAGTGCGCCGGAGAGGGCCTGGATACCGATATCGGCTGTTCCTCCGTCACCGGCATAGACGATGACGTTGGTCTTTTTACCTTTTGCACGGAACGCTTCGGACATTCCGGATGCGCATGCCGCGGCTGCTGCAAAGGCAATGTTGTAGACAGGGATAGTATGCAGCATGTACGGATACACCCCCTGAATGACACTGTTGCAGCAGGCAGGGATTACCAGAACCGTGTCCCGTCCTGCGGCTTTTAATATATATCGGAGTGCCAGCAGTGATCCGCAGCCTGCACAGGTTGACGGACACTTTAAGAGCATCTCCTCTTTTGGAATTTCTGTCATGAAATCATTATTAATTTGTCATAATATAATATGAGGGTTGTCCTTTGAGGGTGTGGGGGTTGAGTTCTCAGTGCCATGCTTTTTCAGGAACTATTATTCCAGACAGCATCTCACAAGTTTTCCCCCACATAAACCACAACCGTCTTATTCGAATACTGCCTAACATATACACACTATGGAATCTGGTGCACGTTCTACCGGAAAAAATACCTATATTGCCCCCAATGCGACCGTCTGCGGTGATGTAACGCTCAAAGACCATGTCACCATCCTCTTCGGCGCCGTGCTGCGGGCGGATACGGACTCAATAACAATAGGAAACGGTTCAAATGTACAGGACAACGCCGTCATCCATGAAAGCGCCGGCTATCCGGTCAAAATCGGCGAGAATGTCTCAATCGGACACGGAGCAATCGTCCATGGAGCGGTTATAGAGGACAACGTCCTAATCGGCATGGGAGCGATTGTCCTAAACGGCGCAAAAATCGGTGAAGGTTCCCTCGTCGCGGCAGGAGCTGTTGTGACCGAAGGTGCTGAAATTCCGCCGCGTTCCCTTGTTATGGGCGTTCCCGGAAAAGTAAAGCGTGAACTTACTGAAGAGGAATACCTGAAAAATATCGCAAACGCAAAACGGTACGCTGAGCTCGGGGAGAAATATCAGAAATGACGGAAATGAAAGAAATAAAAGAGACGGCGGAAATAAAAGAGATGAAGCACTGTGTGGTAATCGGCGGAGGAGTTGCAGGAATTCAGGCGGCAATGGACCTTGCAAACAACGAAATACATGTCACCATCATAGAGCGTGAACCCTCCATCGGCGGCCACATGGCGATGCTGGATAAAACATTTCCCACAAACGACTGCTCGATGTGCATTTTATCCCCGAAGATGGCAGAGGTTTCCCGCCACAAAAATATCACCATCCTGACCATGACCGAAGTGGAAAAAATCGAAGGTACTGCAGGGGATTTCACGATCACTGTCACAAAACACCCCCGCTACATCAAAGAGAGTGAGTGCACCGGATGCGGAGACTGTATCACTGTCTGTCCGGTCGAGGTCTACAACAGGTTTGATGCGGGGCTTGGCGTCCGGAAAGCCATCTACAAACCCCACGCCCAGGCCGTTCCGAATCTGGTGGTCCGCGATGCCCTCCACTGTATTAACTGCAGACTCTGCGAAGATGCCTGCGGAAAACACGCAGTCCTGAAACTGACAGAAGATACCGTAAAGACAGAGGAGATAAAAGCGGATTCAGTCATTATTGCAACCGGCTACACCCTCTTTGAGGCGCAGAAAAAATCGCAGTTCGGCTATCTGAAATATGCGGATGTCATCACCTCCCTCGAGTTTGAACGGATGATTAACGCGGGAGGGCCTACATCCGGAAATCTGCGCCGCCTATCCAACGGAAAAACACCGGAAAGTGTTGTCTTTGTCCAGTGTGTCGGCTCCCGTGACGTTTCGATGAACCGGAACTACTGCTCATGCGTCTGCTGCATGTATGCACTGAAAAACGCCATGCTTATCCGCGAACACTACCCGGAAACCGAAGTGGCTATCCTCTATAACGATATCCGTGCCTACGGAAAAGGATACGAAGAGTACTATGCGCGGGCCAAAAAAGCGGGTGTTGTCTTCATCCGTGCCTTCCCGGGCGAAGTGGAAAATGCAGGAGACCGTCTGGTGCTCCCCATAGAAAACACCGAAACCGGTGAGTTTGTCCGCCTCGAGGCAGACCTGATTGTATTATCAGTCGGCATGTCTCCGGAGCCGGACACCGTAAAGCTTGCAGAAAAACTCGGAATTACCCTCGACAAATTCAGTTTCCTCTCGCCTGAGGACAGATACGCCCCTGCAAAAACAGGGATTCCGGGAATCTTTGCGGCAGGAGCTGCAGTCGCACCAAAAGACATCCCCGACTCAGTCATCTCCGGCGGTGCTGCCGCCTCATGTGCATACATATCAATGAACGGGAGATAATCGGAATGATTCAGAAGCACACCTCAAAGGCAAAGGCGGGAGCAGCAAACATTCTCGAAGAAAAAACCATCTGGTGGGATGATGACAAAAGCTGCATCATGGCAGTCGAGCAGACGCTTCTTCCGACAGAGTACAAAATTGTTGAAATAACCACTGTTGATGCACTCGCTGATGCCATAAAGCGCCTTGCGGTCCGCGGAGCGCCCGCGCTTGGCGTTGCAGGGGCGCTTGGAATGGCACTCTCCGCCCGTTCGGCACCAGACGAGGGATTTGAGGACGCGGTAGCAGCCGATGCCGCAAAACTGATTCAGACGCGCCCCACTGCCGTGAATCTTTCATTGGGGGTTAAAAAAGTCTGTATGGCTATGGAAAATCTCCCGCCTGAGATGGCGCGTGTGATGGGGCTTTACTCCGCAAAACTCATCGCGGAAGAGGATACAAAAACCTGCATGACCTTAGGCCACAACGGCGCCCGCCTTCTCCCGCAGATAGGAACTGTCTTAACCCACTGCAACGCAGGAGCCCTTGCCTGCTCCTCATGGGGAACAGCTCTTGGTGTAATCCGCTCTGCCTGGAAGATGGGAAAACAAATCTCTGTTTATTCCTGTGAGACACGTCCGCTGCTGCAGGGCTCCCGCCTTACCGCGTTTGAGCTTGCCCGCGACAAAATCCCGGTGACCACTATCACAGACAGCACCGCGGCATATCTTATGCAGCAGAAAAAAATCGACGCGGTAATTGTAGGAGCCGACAGAATCACTCAGGATGCGGTCTTTAATAAAATCGGCACCTACATGCATGCGGTCTGTGCACGCTATCACAACATCCCCTTCTATGTGGCAGCCCCCGTCTCCACCTTTGACCGTGAGGCAAAAGCAGCAGATATCGTTGTCGAGGAGCGGGGCCGCGCAGAGGTTGCGGAGATGTTCGGGAAAACCACAGTCCCAAAGGATGTTCCGGTCGTAAACTATGCGTTCGATGCAACACCGCTCTCACTGGTGTCTGCTATCATTACGGAAAAAGGCGTGCTCTATCCGCCGTATGACTTTAAGGACCTGTAAATAGATGTTAGTAGAAATCCCGGTCGCTGTCTTTGACAATCCTGTGCTTAACTCCATCGTGCTGCTTTTAGGAGAGATTGCCTTAATCCTCCTTATTCTCTGGGTTATTTTCATCATTGTGACCGGGATTCTTATCCTCTTATCCATCCGCCGGAAAAAAATGTATTTTCCGCGGATTCTAAGGCCGGTCCTTTCGATTATGCAGGGGGCAGTCCGTGTCATCTGTTCAATCCTCGGTATTGACGCGGTTGAACTGATGACGTTTATGATAACGATTGATAACCAGATGAACCTCCATTCATTTGAGAAAACCCCGGTGACCAATCGGGCCGTCTTCTTCCCGCAGTGTCTGCGCTCAGCGGAGTGTCCGGCGCATCTCACCACTGAGGGGATTATCTGCAGAAACTGCGGCAGGTGCCGGCTGGGAGAGGTGATTCCGGTCCTGGAAGATGCGGGGTATAAGGTTTTTATCTGCCCCGGGTCCACTCTAATCAAACGGATGGTGAAAAAGTATCCGCCAAAGGCCATGATTGGTGTGGGGGGACTTACCGATCTAAAAGATGTGCTCGAACTCGGGAGAAGAATCTCCATGACAACCATTGGTGTTGTTACATTAAAAGACGGGTGTGTTGAAACGGATTTGGATTATGATAAACTTCTGGAAACCGCATCCCTCGGTCTTTCCGGACATCTGTCCCTGAAAAAGTAATCTGATGAAAATAATCCGATGAAAATATCCGATGAAGATACTTTAATATCTTTACATCTCATATAATGTAGATATATGACAGGAGAACAAGTACCAAATGTTCCGGCCCCTGAGTCCGCACCTGAGGTTCAGGTGCGTGACCTCACTGACGAAGAGATCATGGAGCGTGCAAAACAGATTAATGAAGCACGTGAGATTGAACGTCAGGAAGAGCTGAAACGGGCAGAAGCTGTTAAAAAAGCCGAAGAGGCACAAAAGGCCGCAAAGATTGCAGAAGCTGAACGCCTCAAAAAACTTGAAGAGGAAAAGAAGGCCGAGGAGCTGAAGCGTGCACGCGCAATGGTCCGTGAGGACGATGAAAGACGTGCAGCCGAAGAAAAAGCAGCACAGCCGAAGAAAAAACACACCGGTCTTAAAATCTTCCTGGTAATCATCGTAATCTTGCTGATTGCGTTTGGAATTACCATTGCCTCCCACGGGGTAACCAATGATGTTATTTCAGGTACCGCCACACTGCCGTATCAGTCGACCTACAACATATGGTTGCCCCAGGGTGAGACCTCTGTTGCAGGAATGACCTTTACAGCCGTCGGTGATGACAGCAGCGTTAAGTTAAGTATTCCGGGTCTTCCCACCCAGACTCTCAATAAAGGACAGACAACGGCTCCTATTTCCCATAAGATGACGCTTACGCTTCTCTGGGGAGCATGGAAAGTGATGGAGATTAACTACTCTGCAGAGCTCACCTATAAAGGACTGACCACTGAGAATCTGCTTGCCTTTGGTGCAGTCATTAAGACTGACCGTCAGATTCCCGAATGGCTGCTTGACATCGGTTTATCACTTTCAAAGATTCAGTACAGCAGAGCATAACCGGACAACAAACTTCTTTTTTTATGCAGATTTCCTCCTCTGTTTCCCCCTCTGTTTCCTCCTCTGTTTCCTCCTCTGTTTCCGCTGAGAAAATCCGTGAGTATCTTCCTGAGGGATTTTTCCGGACAGTTATCGTAAAGGAGATGACGGAATCCACCAACGATGATGTAAAAATACTGGCCCGCGAGGGAGCTGCCGCAGGAGGGGCAGCCGCAGGAGCAGTTGTTATCTCGAACGGGCAGACACGCGGTCGCGGAAGAGGGGACAGATACTTTTATTCACCGGCTGACTCCGGGGTTTACCTTTCGGTTCTTCTTCCGGTTACAGCTGATAATCTGCTCATGCTCACCCCGTTTGCGGCGGTCTGTGTCTGCAAAACGATTGAGGAGCTCTCTGACCTTCGTCCGCAGATAAAATGGGTGAATGATATTATCCTCCGCGGAAAAAAAGTCTGCGGAATCCTGTGCGAGTCGCTGCCGCAGGAGAGCTGTACGGTCGTTGGAATCGGGATTAACTACAGCACAACGGAGTATCCGGAAGATATCAGGGACCGTGCAGGTCCGGTATTTGAAACGAATGTTCCCGATAAAAATGCATTCATCGGGAAACTGCTTTGTTATCTTACAGACACAGCGCTTTTTGACCGGTGCATTGAGGAGTACCGGCGCCGGTCGTTCGTTACCGGAAAACGGATTCTGTTCCGTGAAAACGGGGTGCTGCATACCGCCTATGCAAAAGGGATTGATGACTGCGGGCGGCTTGTTATCCTTGAGGGGGGCAGTGTCAGGACACTGTTTTCCGGCGAGGTATCTGTAGTCTGTATGTCTGAATAACCAAAGGCATCTTGTAACTATTCAGCTACCTTCGTGTGTGCGTTTGGGGTTGTTGTTTGTGTTATGGGGGGGGGTGTGAAATAAACCCAAATATAAACCAAATATTTAT
>JAGHSU010000154.1 GCA_018065685.1 Candidatus Methanocorpusculum equi
CGGAAAGAATCCTGAACTACGTGAACAGCTGGTTCTGGGCTGCGTGTGATGGATGCGATTCAGAATCAGATAAATACTGAACTAATTTCGGGATACTACACAAACCGTTATCTACACAAACCCTAATCTATAACGAGCGCAAATATATACAGGCATTCATATGAGAATACCAATAAAAGACGTAACCCTTGACTGCGGACATGCTCACATCACAGGTTGGGTTCATGAAGAACGTGCACTTGGCGGACTGACCTTCCTTCTGGTAAGAGACAGGACAGGCATCCTCCAGGTCACCATCCCGAAGAAGAAGGTAACCCCTGAAGTTCTGGACGCGGTAAAGGAAGTCAGCCGCGAGTCAGTAGTCGAGGTCACCGGAGAAGTAAAAGCAACCGAGAAAGCACCCGGGGGACGGGAACTTGTCCCGGAGACCCTGAAGGTCATCTCCAAAGCTGCAGCACCGCTGCCGCTCGATGTCTCCGAAAAGGTTCCGGCAGAACTCGACACAAGACTTGACAACAGATACCTCGATTTACGAAAGCCTGCGGTAAACGCTATCTTCCAGATAAGAAGCGCGGTGCTTCATGCAATCAGCGACTACCTCTGGGAACACGGCTTTATTCAGGCACAGACTCCGAAGATTGTGGCAGCCGCAACCGAAGGAGGAACAGAGCTTTTCCCCTTAGCCTACTTCGACAAGGAGGCATTCCTAAACCAGTCCCCGCAGCTTTTCAAGCAGATGCTGATGAGCGCAGGATTTGACAGAGTCTTTGAAATTGGCCCGATTTTCAGAGCTGAAGAGCACAACACGGTCCGCCACTTAAACGAGGCAACCTCGATTGATATTGAGATGTCCTTTGCGGACCAGGAAGATGCAATGAGTGTTCTTGAAAACGTCGTCACGTACGCATACCAGTATGTAAAAGACCACTGTGCAGACGCTCTTGAGACACTTGGCATCACCGACTTTAAGGTCCCGACAGTTCCATTCCCGCGGATTACCTACAAAGAAGCAATTGAGATTTCCACAGCAGGCGGCGAGCCGCTTGCATTCGGAGACGATTTATCCTCGGCATCCGAGCGCATCATCGGTGAGAAGATGGGTACCATGTACTTTATCACCGAATGGCCTTCCTCAACCAGACCGTTCTATACCATGCCGTTCCTGGACCGCCCGGAGGTCTGCAGGGCATTTGATATGATGCACCCGAGAATGGAGCTCTCATCCGGTGCGCAGCGCTGTCATATCTATGACCTTCTGGTCCAGCAGATTAAGGACAAGGGACTCAACCCCGATTCCTTTGACTTCTACTTAAACCCGTTCAAATACGGTATGCCGCCGCACGCAGGATGGGGTCTTGGTGCAGAGCGTCTCATTATGACGATGCTTGACCTTCCAAACATCAGAGAGGGGGTGCTCTTCCCGAGAGACCGCCACAGAGTGAGCCCGTAAGGTTTTATCCTTTCGGACATCTTTTTTATTGTAACTATTCAGCAGCATCCAGCGGTTGTTCTTCGCGGTTGTTGTAACTGACGGTGCGGGTGTTTGAGAATAAACCGCAAATTACCGCAAATTTTTCCGTTTTCCCAATTCGCATTTTCCGGCGCAGTTCGGCTACAGGACGCTTATCGCGTCCTGTCAAGACGCCGAACTCCTTGAAAATGCGGGAAAACGGGAGAGTATACCGGATTTGATTTTATTGGTTCTATGTTATGCTTCATACATGTCGCCTCATGCTCTGATTTCTCCTCTCATCAACCCCGTTTTCCCGCATTTTCCAGTCGCGAGGCGCCTCGGCAATGTGCGATTAGCACATTGCAGCCTCATGACTGAAGAAAATGCGAATTGGGAACACGGAAAAATTTGCGGTAATTTGCGGTTGTTTTATCAGGAATCCACACCTCAGTTATAGCAACCTATGGAACATCTGCGGGATGTTGCTGAATAGTTACTTTAAAATTATTAAAAATAGGTAAAAGGGAGTGCTCATTCGAGCACAATACAGTCGCCTGCAATCACCCGCTCCACATCGCCGCCGTCGCGGTGGACCAAAAGCGCCCCGGTCTCATCAATGTCCATGGCCTCCCCGTCGAACCCTTCGTGAACCGTTCTGACGCGCACCCGGCGATGCAGGGTCCGCGAAAGGCTTCTCCACTCGCGAAGAACCGCTTCTGTCTCACCTTTCAGAATCATCTGGTATCTGCGCTCAAACTCCTTTAAAAACACCGCAAAGAGCGGAGCACGGTCGATTTCGTATCCCAGCTCGTCCGAAAGGGATGTTACGATATTTCCAAGGTTCGGCATCGCCTTCTGAACGGAAAGATTTGCATCGATGCCGATTCCCGCGAGGCAGTACCGTATCATGCCGCCTTCCGCGGAGAGTTCCAGGGTGGTTCCTGCAACCTTTTTGTCGGCGATAAAAACATCGTTTGGCCAGTTGACAAGTGCGGAGAGCCCGAACTCTTTTCTTACGGCTTTTGCAAGGGAGGTGGAAGCTGCAGCCATGATAATAAATGAGTCGTCCACAGGAATCTTCGGCATTAATACAATCGTTGCCCAGATTCCTCCTTCGGGGCTTAACCAGGCCCTGTTCAGGCGTCCGGAGCCCCCGGTCTGTTCCTCTGCGACGAGGACCGTTCCCGGGCGCACTTCGCAGCCCACCTCATGCATCATCTGCCGTGCAAGGGCGTTTGTCGAGGGGACTTCGGAGAAGTGGTGCATCTCCTGCCCGACGACTTTTGTGGTAAGGTATCGGCGGACTTCGTAGGGAAGAAGAAGCCGTGTGCGCTTCCTTAAGGTGTATCCGGTTTTCGGCGAGGCGTCGATGACGTAGCCTAACTCACGCAGAACGTTTACCTGTTTCCAGACGATTGTCCGGGAGACTCCGAGTTTTTCGCTGAGGGCTGCAAGCGACACGGGAGTGTCGATGCCTGCTTCATCTAATAAGCGGAGAAGGTCAAATATAGGGCTGCTCATAGGTTTTCTGTATCTGTTTTTGTTAATGATAGATGATGAATATTTTGGAAGGGGGTGCCGGGATTGGTGCGGATTTTATTTGCCGTAAAGCCGGGAGACCGGCGAGGGGCGAGCAATAGCGCGACGTGAGCCTGGAGCACGGTTTTTCCGTGCGACCGCGGC
>JAGHSU010000085.1 GCA_018065685.1 Candidatus Methanocorpusculum equi
ATGTATAATTATATGTGTTATAAGGATAAAGGAATGTCTATTGGCATATCAGCCGCGGGTGATGTGTGAAAATGGAAATCCGGAGACAATGGATTACAGAAATGATTCAGGATGATAAACAGAGCGGGATATCTGCAGGAAAAAGAGCGGGAAAAAGGAGTGTTATGCGGAGTGTAAAACAAACCGCAGGACAAAAGTGATTACAACGATTACAAGAAGGACAATACTGAGTGTATCACATATTTTCAGATATTTCGGCGAGCAGGATTTTCTCTTTTTTAAACGGCTTGAGATGACGGCAGATACAATTATACAGACAAACGCGGCCAGAATAGCAGCAAGCCTTACTTCAAAAGGCATCGTAAGGAAGTAGGACAGTTCCCAGACTGCAACAGCGATTATACCGACAACGGCCAGTACAACTGCTGCGATTCCTTTTCCGTTATCTACACCAGAAGGTTCAATTGACTCCATAGTATAATTTCTGTCAGCATTGTATAAATATATTTATTCATTTTAACAGTCTTTCAGACATGCTAAAGCACCTCACGCATCTTCAGACAGACGTTAAGAAAGAATAAACCGGGATGGGGGGCCCGCACAAAAGAGGTTATCTCTTCTTCCTCTCCTGCAGTTCCCGGGGATGAGATGAGCGGGAGGAGGAAGAATGAGACGGAGAGCAGGGAGAGGAAGAATGAGACGGGACAGACGGCCCGGCAGCACCTGCACATGTTTCCCTTGAAATGCCGCGCTGGAAATGCGCCGAAGTAATCCCGCCTGAACAGAGCTCGCGGATTTCCTCTTTCAGCATCTTTCCTGATTCACCGGATAAAGCACGTTTATAGGCCGCGACCATCCGTCTGATGTACTCGGGGCTTCTTCCCCGCGCATCGATGGAGACTGCATTTACTCCCCAGTCTGCAAGCTCTTTTACATGCTCAATCAGGCATATCTCAGCGGAGTTTAAGATGTGTGTTCTGCAGTCAGCATCTGACCTGATACGAAAGATTCTGCCTGTTTTATCCTTCAGCGCCCAGGACTGACTGCAGCTGCGGCACCCTTCTGCGGTCGCGGGGATGCAGTTTTCTGTAATCATCACTTCAAGACTTCCCTGTACCAGGACCTCGGTCTTTGGAGGATGCAGGTAACCTGCAAGCTGTGCAAGCAGGGCTTTTATCTCTTTGCCGGAAAGCTCCGGGGACAAGGCAACCTGTCTGCAGGACTTGCCGAAAAGAACCGCCGAGCGGGCATTGGTGATGTTAAGCCCGATTCCTCCGTACCGGGAGACTCCGGAAAGTATCCCGGAGACGCCGGGGGATTCTGTCATGATGCCCGCAGCTGATGCCGGAATTTTTTGCAGATACCGCATCAGATCATGCTGTGCTATGATGCGCGGGAGTTTATAGATGACAGGGATATCATATATCTCTTCAAACCCTTCGTAATAGACGGAAGCTCCTGCGGAGTGGGCCGCTTTTGCGCAGGTCACCGAGTCGGTGTAGACAAAAATCTCCGGAATCGCCGGGGCAAACCTGCCCGGTTCTTTGACCGGTGTCTCACGGGTTTTTCTCGTTCCCCGTTCCAGAAGACCTGTCGCACATTCGGCAAGGAAGGCACGTCTCGTATCCGCAATAATCCCAATCGGAAGAAAAGCTGTTCCGTCATACTCCATCTGAACCGAGCGGATGAAAAACGGGGTCCCGCCGGTCTTTCGAAGCTGCAACTCAACAGCTTCTGCAGTCACCGGTTTTTCCTTCGCCTCCATGAACGGAATCGATGAGACCGCTTTTTTCCCGTTTCCGATAATGACCAGATGACCCTCTCCGTCAACCGCGGCCACAATATCAATCGGGATTCTGCCCGCAGGGGGTTTTGAGAGGATGACTGATGCGAGATGCGAGGTCTTTAAACGGTTTGTAATCCAGAGTTCACTACCCTCCAAAACATCTTCAGGCGCAGGGATTTTGTATGCGTCTCCTTCGGGGAAGAGGAACGGCTCTTTGTTTAAAGCAAACCCAATCTCACGTCCTGCAAACTTAAAGACCAGTCCGTCTCCGGTATCGGGGACGGGGCCTTCAATTTTTACCACGACTTTGCCGCGCTTTTTATCAAGTGCGGAGACATACCCCGCATAGACACCGCGGTTGTTGGGTTTTTCATAGTTCATGATGGAGGATTTGTCCCCCATCAGATATCCTTTGGTAAATCCGCGGTTGAAGGCAGAGGCAAGATGCTCCATATCCTCTGTCTGCGGTTCAAACGTCCCTGCTGCGACCGCGTCAAGGGCTTTGCGGTAGATGGATGTGACAACTGCCACGTATTCAGGAGTCTTCATCCTCCCTTCAATCTTCAGTGCGGAAACACCGCTTTCGCAGACCTCCTTCAGACACGGATAGAGGCAGATATCTTTGGTACTTAAAATATAGTTTCCTTTGACGGGGACAGGTGCACCATCTGCCATAAGTGTGTATGCTTTTCTGCAGGGCTGCGCACACATGCCGTTATTTCCGCTTCTGCCGCCTACTGCAGACGAGAAAAGACACTGACCCGAGTAGCAGTAGCAAAG
>JAGHSU010000023.1 GCA_018065685.1 Candidatus Methanocorpusculum equi
ATTAGGTAAGGTAACCGGACTTTTTGAAGGTAACTGTGTTGCTGCCTGTATCAAATGAGATTGTTAACGGTGTCTGCCCCATGTATGATCCGTCAACGTATACATCTGCATACTTCGGGGTGGAGGAGACAGATAAGTATCCGGTAGAAGTCACGGGTGAAAGCGACACATTAATTGAATTTGTCTGTCCTTCATAGATTCTGACTGACGTTGAGTATGAGGAGTAACCATTCTTTGTTACTCTCACAGAGTGAGTTCCCGGGCTGAGTGCTTCATTAAGCGGAGTGGTTCCTTCGTATGATCCATCAATATAGACGGATGCACTGGACGGACTGGAAGATACCGAAAGGTATCCATTCTGCTGAATTGGAGCTAGGTCCACCTCGATAGGTGTCTGATATCTCCATACGTTATCATCTGCTATAAAGTTTCCAGATAGAGACCGAGTAACAGATTCTGTCACATAGCCGGTGCAATAAACATCGAAACTGACACTGGTTGGGGCGCCACTGGAACCAGCAGCGAATCTAATAATCCATTGCCCCATTCCCTCTTGACTTGGAGTACCACCACCAGAGACGTTTACGATACTGGCCTCTTGTGGGGTAATTTGAACAGGAACCTCATAAGGAGCACCCAACGGAGGGTCCGCAGCAGCTGCTCCAGCGAAACCGCCGAGGGCAACAGCTGCCGCAATCAGAGTTAAAATGATTGTTGTTTTCTTCATAGTGAATCACTTATTCTCCAAGGTTTACCTCAAAGGTAACCGGTACGAAGAAGAACGATACCGGGTCATCCTCGACATTTCTTGCCATGCTCGCGTAGAAGGTGTATGCACCCGGAGTCTCCGAGGTCACATGCCAGACATACTTTCCGGGGGCACCGACGAGGTCTGTGTTTGCCGGAACAAACTGTTCGCTTACAATCTTTAATCCGTCGTCAACTTCGGTGAACCACTGGTATCCGGTAGATGCAGGGTTTCCGCTGACGCTGATTTCAACAATATCGCCCGGTGACGGGAGGTAATCTCCTTCAAAGACGAATTTTCCGGTTGCGTGGTTGTCTCCTGCCTTAACGTTCAGGACATCCTGATAGACGTAGATACCTCCCTCTTCATTTGCTCTCTTGTAGGTGAGTTCGATAAGGAAAGCGCCCTCCTTTTCAGCAGAGAAGACGAACGTCTGTGATCCCGGGGCTCCAAGAAGACCGGAGTCGGACGCTGCAGAGGACTCAGTGCATTTCAGTCCTTCCTGCGGTGTTGCAACCCAGGAGTAACCTGTGCTCGGATTCGACGGAAGTGTTACGGTGAACGTATCGCCGATGTTGTAGAACAGGGATCCTTCCTTTTCAATTTAAATGGAAAGAACCGGGTCTTTGTCAGTAGGAGTATTGACACAACCCGCAGCAAAAATGCAGCCGATAAAGACTGCTGCTGCGAGAAGAATCAGTACTGACTTTTTAGCTGTAGTCATACGTTATATCGTTGGTAGACATAAGATATATATTTTCTGTTTATGAGATACTATTTTAACCCTGTGGTGATGCAGAATGCGGGTATTCGCTGTTACTGCAGGAGATATATGACGCTGATTCAGCAGCTGCTAACAGAAATCTCCACAGAGATAATTGATAGATGTAATGGTAGGTGTATTTATTTCAGAACGACAAATGTATAACCATCTGGAGGATACTGTGAAAGGACACACCGAAAACACACCACTGTCCTATGCCGAAGAAGATAAGCGGACCCTGTATCAGGCGCTGCTGTATGGACACCGCCGTGCCGGAGACCAGGCTGCAGCACTTGTCTATTTCGGACGCCGCATGACCTGGAAGAGATTCCTCGAAGAAGTGGATGCGGCAGCTGCAGCCATGATTTCGCGCGGGGTAAAAAAAGGAGACACGGTAACCATTTACACCCCGAACATTCCCCAGGGAGTGATTGCAGTCTATGCGGCGAACAGGATAGGAGCTGTTTCCAATATGGTCCATCCCTTATCCACCGCAGAAGAGGCCCTCTATGCAATTGACCTTGCAGAAAGCAAACTGGTGTTTACTGTTGAACTGAATGAGGAACTGGTGTCCGGGCGGAAAATAGATGTCATCCGCTGCAAGACAGGGGGTTATTTCCCGTCAAACCCGAAAGGACTGGTGTTAAAAGGAGGATATGCCTTTGCTCTCCGGAAGTACCGTCCTGCCCATGATGTAAACAGTGTCACCTCATGGACGGACTTCCTCAAAGAGGGAAAAGATAAACTCAGAGCCGGATTTGTCCTTCCGGAAGACGACGGAAAAGCAAAAGACACCGCAGTTATTATGTATACGGGAGGTACTACCGGAACCTCCAAAGGTGTGATGCTTTCCAATTATGCAATAAATACGATATCCATCCAGATGTTAATCGATGTGGGACAGGGCAGGACCGATGTGGGTGACGGATTCCTCGCAATCCTTCCGATATTCCACGCATTCGGTCTTGCTGTGACCGTCCATGCGCCGCTGATTTCCGGTATGAAGATGGTCCTTGTTCCCCGGTTTGACCCGAAAGGATGCTTTAAGCAGATTAAAAAAGAACATGTTCTGTTTATCTCGGGGGTCCCTGCCTTATTCGAGCGGATGTATCCGTACTTCAAAAACTATAATCTCTCCAAGGTAAAACTCATGGTATCCGGAGGCGACAAAGTCCCTGAAGCCCTGACGAAAAAATACAATGACCTCCTGATAAGAGACGGCGCTGACTGCAGATTCCGTGCGGGGTACGGCCTTACCGAAGCTTCGGGTACCTGTACCTTATCCCCGGTCAACTCGGAAAATCTCCCGGGCGGGTGTATCGGAAAACCGTTTACCGGGTCCAGGATAATCATCGTAAAACCGGGCACAACCGAGGAGGTCGCAGAGGGAGAAGAAGGGGAACTCTGCTTCTTCGGACCCACAATCATGAACGGGTACCTCAAAAACGAAGAGGCGACAAATGCAGTGTTAATCCGTCACCCGGACGGAAACACCTGGCTGCACACAGGGGATGTTGCAGCATTTGCCCCTGACGGAAATATTGTATTCCACTCCCGTATCAAGCGCATGATTAAAGTTAACGGATACAATGTGTATCCTATGATGATTGAAGAGGTGTTCCAGCGGCATCCGGCGGTAAAGCAGGTCTGTGCTGTCTCAACGCCGTATAAGAATGACAGAAAAATCATGCTCTTTGTCGTCATCAATGACGGATACAATCCGAATACGATTGAGAAAGAACTGATTCCATATGCAAAGGACAAACTGAACCGCTGGAGTCTACCGGTCAGAGTTGCCGTCATCGATGAGATGCCGATGACCAAGTTTGCAAAAGTGGATTACCGGCTTCTTGAAAAACAGGAAGCAGACCGGGCAGCTCTGCAGAATGCTGCAGAAGAGCCGGCGAAAAAAGATTAAGAAAACGGTTAAGATAAAACGGTGCGGAAATTCCGTGCTGTCTTTTTTTTAAGAGAATTACAACTTTAAGAGAATTATAACTGCGCAGATACCTTTCAGCTGCAGCCGGAAATATATAAGAAGTGTACAGAAAAGACCGGGGGTATCCCCCTTTTCTGCCGCAAAAGAGCGGATTTATTTAACGAGGTTAATGTCTTCTGCTTTCAGGGTAACGCGTCCGCAAAGGTCGGCGACACCGACTGCTTTCTTTGCGACTGCTGCGACGTACTCTTCTGCTGCTGCAACGAGTGCATTTGCTGCCTCTTCACCAATGCGCTCTGCACCGGCTGCCTTTGCAATACGAACAATTGCTGCTTTTGGTAATTCAGTCATTGTTATCATTATTTCATATACCTGTCAATATAAAATACTTTTGGTTGAATCTTCAAAAAAAGGTGTTTTTGAGGGGGAAACAGGTACTTTGGTGGGGTTCGGCACGTATTTTCGCACTATTCTCCTATACTCCTGCACTTGTCCCCGCTCGTTTTTCGGTCCTGTATGCAGCCCTGTATTCAGTCCTGTATTCAGTCCTGCGTTCAGTCCTGGGGATAGTATCCGGTCTTGCTTTCCGCACGTCCGCCGTGACGGGTTACCGCGGGGACCGGAAGCTCTGATCTGATATCGACAGGCTCTTTTATCATATTCTCTTTTCTGATGCGAAGCAGTTCTGCCAGGACCTCATCGACCCCGTCTCCTGTCACCGTTGACATGTTGAAGAATCCTTCATACTGCCTGATATCTGCTTTGTTCACCGCGGTAAGCATCGGAACCGAGACCAGATTATCAATCTCTTCGCGGAGCTTCATCTGCGACTCTATGGAATATCCGCAGTTTTCGCTCGCATCAATGATAAAAAGCACGATATCTGCGACATAGACCAGAGCATTCAGCGACTGCTTTTCAATCGCATTGCGTTCATCCTCTGCACGGTCCAGAAGACCCGGCGTGTCAATAAACTGGACTTTTCTCCTGCGTTCCATCATCCGGTGTCCCACAATAATTCCTTTTGTGGTAAAGGGGTATGATGCAATTTCCGGTTCCGCGGATGAAACCAGGCGGATAAACGAGGATTTTCCGACATTCGGGTATCCGACGATTACTATCGTGAACTCATCGGGATTTACATGCGGCAGTTTGCGCAGAACATTTCGTGCATCGTTTAAGTAATGCAGCGCGTCGTCTGCACGGTGCACAACCGAGGCAATTCTTGCCACTGCGCGCTTTCTTTCGGAGATGGTGTCTGCCTTCCGCATCTCACGGGAAATCCCGAATCCGATATCACGGACATTCTTCGCGGCCCATCCGACCATCCCGAGGTTCTTCTTCAGATTGTCCATTCCGAAGATGATATCGCATAAATCCAGGTAAAACGGCGGAAGCTCCTCAAACTCCGGGAAGCTCTGGATAATTGCCACAAGCTTGTCATGCGAGGACTGGGTGATTGACCGGACAAAATCCTCATCCGCGTGGCGCTTGTTTGTTTTCTCCCGCATCTTCTTTGCGGCGCGGCGGAACACCCTGTCAAGGAGTTCATCCGCCGTAGGTACTGTTGGTATCTCATCGAAGTACATCGTATCCGTTTCCTTTATTAGTTTTGCAGTCAGAAAGAATGAGTATATGGAACTCTCGCTGATACAAAAAGATATTCTTATAACTCTTATCTCACTCTATCATCAATATTCCCATCCAATTAAGGGAGAGGATATCGCGGAAATTATCCGCAGAAACCCCGGAACGGTCCGGAATCAGATGCAGACGCTCAAAGTGATCGGTCTGGCGGACGGTGTCCCGGGGCCCAAAGGAGGGTATCATCCGACTGCACGCGCGTACAGTGAACTCAATATCACAGGCGACTACTCGGAAAGTAAGGTCCTGATTCAGAGAAACGGCGCCCCGTGCGATAACGCACGGGTGAGTGAAATCGCATTTACCACCTTAACCCACGCTGACCTCTGCCACGCGCTGATTAAAATCATCGGAAACATCCGCCTGTTTGAGGTAGGAGACACCATCACGGTAGGTCCTACCCCTGTCAACAAGCTGCTGATTAAAGGAGAGGTGTTCGGGAAAGATGAAGCGGACAGTTCACTTCTCATTTCAACCACCGAGATGACCAGTCTTCCGAAAAAGTCCGTCCGCGAGTACATGTCGATGCCTCTTATCACCCTTGAACCTGATATGACACTCGCATATGCCGCAAAGACGCTGCTTCAGAAAAAGATCCACGGCGCTCCTGTCGTTGAAAAGGGGGAGCTCATCGGCATTCTTATGATGACCGATATTGTAAACGCTTTTGATGCAGGAATGGAGCGCGAGGCGCTTGTCTCATCTGTGATGATGAAAAATGTGATTACCATTTCGGGGGACAAAAAACTCTATGAGGTGATCCGCAGATTCAAGGAGGAGGGGATTGGAAGAATTATTGTGACCGAGGGGGGAAAACCTGTCGGGATTTTGACGCACTCGGATATTGTGCGGGTGTTTCCTTCGCTGTAAGAAAAACCTGTCTTCTTTTTTACCGTTTTCGTTTCTCTTGTGTGTTCCACAGAGTGAACAGTTACCCTAAAAAAATCAGGATTCCCTGACAACAAACAGATCCGCTATTGCGCACAGCATCTGCTTCTCATCAGAGTCCGGGAACACCGAAAGCCCTGCCTTTGCATCGGCAATGAGCTTTTCAGAGTATGCGGCAGCTTTCGCTAACACCCCTGCGTTCTCAAGAGAAGATATGACCTCGGAAATTTCAGCCTCCGTGAGGTCCGGCTTATGATACGCCGATAAATCAACCCCTGCCTCGCGTGCAAAAATCGATACAATCGTCTGCTTGTTCTCCCGAAGATCCGATGCACGGTTCTTGCCCAGAACATCCGGGGATGCAGTAAGGTCCAGCACATCGTCTCTTATCTGGAACGCGATACCTGCATTCATCCCGAGGGTATAAAGCGCTGCCGTCTGCTGCGGCGTGCCTCCGGCAAGAAGAGAGCCGATTCCGGCAGACGCCGCAAGAAGACTTCCTGTTTTTCCCAGCACCATAGAAAGATATTCCTCAAGTGACACATCATCCCGTGTCTCAAATGCGGCGTCGAGAGACTGCCCTTCACAGAGCATGTGACAGGTGTGGGAAAGCATCTGGACTGCTGCTGTCTTTGCCGCGGGCGCTGCTTCCGCACGGCAGATGTAGGAGAATGCATCCCCGTAGAGCAGGTCTCCTGCAAGAATTGCTGCCGTGTTCCCGTACACCGTGTGAACAGTGGGTGTTCCGCGGCGCATCGAGTCATTGTCCATAATGTCATCATGGACCAGCGTATAGGTGTGCAGGAGCTCAATTCCAAACGCCGCGGGGAAGACATCAGCCGCCGCCCCCTGACGGACCGCGTCTGCCGAAAGCATCAGAAGAGCCGGGCGAAGCCGTTTTCCGCCGCTTACCAGCAGATGGGACGCGGCTTTTCTGAGAGGCGTCCTCTCCGCCTCACTGTACTCATCCGCTTCAATCCCGATTTTTTTTGCGGCAGCTGCCAGATATGCATTGAGAGACATTGTATCAGGCGCCATGCTGCTCACTTCGGAAGGACAAGGCGGTCCCCGTTCTGCATGATGTGGACATCACGGTTTAACACGTACCCGAACTCGGATGCAAGCTCCACATAGCCGCCTTTCATATTAAAGGGGCCGTGCGAGGGGACAATGTGTTCCGGATTCAGCATTGAGAGGAGATCATAGTGTTCCTGATAGAATGCGTGACCTGTAACATGGAGTCCGTCAAAGAGCCGTGCGCCCTGACGGAGCAGCAGACGGTCAACCTCCGCACGCTGGGCATAGTTAATCGGATTGGGGATGATGTTTGCGGAGAATAACACGCGGTCTCCTTTTTCAATTTTGAGCGGGGTTTCCCCGAGAGCCATGCGTGAGAGCATGGACCCCGGCTCCCCCTGGTGACCTGTTACGACCAGCAGAAACTTTTCAGGCCCCTCCTTTGCAACGCGGCGGAGCATCCGGTCCGTGGTTTTTCTGTTGCCGTAGATGCTTGTCCCCTGCGGGAAGGCAACCTGTTTCATAACCTCGGCAAGACCGTTGTACCGCTCCATGCTTCTTCCGAGAAGAATCGGGATTCTGTCGATTTCGCGTGCGCATTCGGTAATCGTCTTGATTCTGGCGACCTGGGATGCGAACGTGGAGACGATAATTGCATGTTTGTCATCTTCTGCACGCATCAGTGCATCACGGACACGGAAGCGGGCGACCTGTTCACTTGGTGCATATCCTCTGTCATCCAGATTCAGCGACTCGACGATAAGACACTTGACACCCTCCTTTCCGATGGCACGGATACGTGCAAGGTCCGGGGCCTCTCCGAGGACAGGCGCCATATCGAACTTGAAATCGTTTGCATAAACGATGCATCCCACAGGCGTGTGCAGGACTGCCATGACTGAATCAATAATACTGTGCTGTACGCGGATGAACTCAAGCGTCAGGTTTGTGGATATGGTGTACTTTCCGCCTGCCTTTAATGCAAAGGTCTTATTTGTCACCTCAAACTTGCGCTCCCCTTCAATCTGCTGTTTGATTAACTCGATGGTGTACGGGGTCGCAATAATCGGGCAGCTGTATCTGTGTGCCAGCTTCTGGATTGCTCCGATGTGGTCAAGGTGTCCGTGGGTACAGACGATAGCGCGGACAGTGCCTTCCACCGCGTTCATCACCGTATCATCGGGGATTGCACCTATCTGGATTAAATCCAGGGAGTGCATGTTCTCCATATCCACACTGTTGTTTCCGGATACCGGGTCAAGATACAGTCCGATATCGAAGATTACAATCTCTTTGCCGACGCGGACGGCAGTCATGTTTCTGCCTACTTCATTGTATCCGCCGACGGCGATAATTTCTACATCCATTATTTTATTTCCTGTGTCATTTCTCTGACGACACCAGTCAGGTAATATCTGACCTTCTGCAGGTCAGGAATCGTTTTCGCTCCTGTCAGAAACATAACCGCTTTCAGTTCATTGACGATTGCAGATAGTCTGTTCATCAGGGCATCTTTACCCTCGAGCGCCGGGGAGAGCAGTTCCTTTGCCATCCCGCACACATCAGCACCGAGGGCTATTGATTTTGCCGCATCCATTCCGGAACGCAGCCCGCCGGACGCTATGACCGGCCCGCATTTAACCTGCGCTACCTCAAAAACACTCACTGCCGTCGGAATTCCCCAGTCAAGGAAGAGTTCTTCAGACATCTGTTGTGGTTTATCACTGGCACGCAGGAGGTTTTTCCTGAGGAGTTCTACCTTCGCCCAGGACGTGCCGCCAAAGCCGCCGACATCAACTGCCGATGCTCCCGCATCAAAGTATGCCTTTGCTGCCTCGCGTGAGATTCCGGCCCCGGTCTCCTTTACGATGACCGGGACGTGCACGGCTGCTGCGGCCTCTGATACCGTGGAAAGAAATCCGGCTGCACATCTGTCTCCTTCGGGCTGTAAGAGCTCCTGCAGGGTGTTTACGTGAATGCAGAGCGCATCCGCATCAATCAGCTCCACGGCACGGCATGCCCACTCAGGACCGTGCTGCACAAGCTGTGCAGCACCGATGTTTCCTGCGATAAAGGCGTTCGGGGCGGCCTCGCGGACAACCGTAAATGAGTCCGCAACCGCGGGGTTTTCGAGTGCCGCACGCTCTGAGCCGACACCGAGCGCAAAACCCCCCGCCTCTGCGGCTGCGGCAAGCGTTCTGTTTATCTCTTTTGTCTCCGGATGACCGCCTGTCATTGCCTCGATGAAAAGAGGTGCTGAAAGATGGTGTCCGAACAGCTCAGTTCCGGTATCAGTTTCCTCAAGGTCGCATCCGCCTGCCGCGTTGTGGACAAGGCGCACGCAGTCAAATCCTGCCGAGCCGAAACTTACATCCGACTCCGCACAGAGTTTTATGTGGTCAAGTTTTCTGGATGATGTTTTGTCTGTCAATGTTTTGTCTGTCATAGTTTAATCCGCGTCCCCGGGTTTTCTCCCGATAAAAATGCAGCAAGGTCTTCTGCGGCAAATATCTGCGATTCAATGCCGAACTCTGCAAGGAGCAGAAGCTCTGCAATCTTTCCTTTCATCCCGCCTGTCACATCAGCCCCGTCCGCATTAAAGAATGCAACCGAGTCTGCAGTCTTTCGGGAAATCTCCGGAACAACCGTTCCGTCCTGCAAAACCCCGCCTGATGCCGTCACAAATCCGATACGCTCCGCACCGAGTGCTGCTGCAAGATAGGGGGCAATCTGGTCTCCTGAAAGAATGCAGGCTCCCTGTGTTTTGTCTGCAGCCACGTCCCCGTAGAGGACCGGGACAATCCCTGCTGAAAGCAGCTCTTTTATCTGTTCCTCACCTGCATAGACGATACGTCTGTTCTCCGTAAGAGCCGATGCAAACGGCGGAAACGGCACGGCATTGATGCCGGCAGAACGGAGTGCTGCCACAACCGCTTCATTTAAGCGGCTTACCGCCTCGTGCGTTTCATAGACGCCTTCTGCATTTTCCGCCGTGACTCCGTCTGCAATGCCCCACCGCTTTGCCTCGGGATGCCCAAGCGACCCTGCTCCGTGAATGATTACAAGCGGCCCCGTGACTGAAGCGAGCACCTCTGCGAGCTCTCCGAGGACTTTCGTGTTTATTACCCCTTCGGATGCCTTATCGGTAATGACGCTTCCGCCAAGCTTTATGATAAGCGGCCTGAACTGCTTTGCAGAGCACATGTTCCGACCAGCAGCCTCCATCACTGATCACGCTCCTTTCTGACACCAACCATATCAATCTCTGTGGGGATTGGCTTTCCGTCGCAGGATTCAATCGCGGAGATAACCCGGTGCCTGGCTGTTCTGGGACAAAGTGCCCATATGCATCCGCCGCCTCCGGCGCCTGAAAGTTTTGCCCCGTATGCTCCCGCACTGCACGCGGCAAGGGCCATCCGGGAAAGCGCGGGGTGTCCTGCGCCGAGAGCGTCCAGCAGCGCCTGATTCCGGTTCATTAAAACCCCCAGTTCATACTGGTTGTCAAATTTGTGCATCGCCTCCATCGTGAGAGCTCCGATTGCATCAAGAATCGGGTTTGCAACCGCAGGAGAGTACTTCTGAAACTCTGCAAACTTTCGCACCTGGTCTACAGTATGGTGGGGAACGAGCGTGTTTCCGATAACAATCGAGAAGTTCTCCGGAGGGATTAAGCGGCGCTTTTCATCCCCTCGTATGAGGACCATCCCGCCGTATGCGGATACATACGTGTCTGTTGCAGAGGCACGGCCTTTCTGGGTAATCTTTTCCACCTCGTGCGCAAACTCTGTGACCTCCTCTTTGTTGTAGCCGAGCTGGAACTCGTCATTTATGGCAAAAAGCGTTGCAACCGTGACCGCGGCAGAGGAGCCGAGACCGGAGGCCGACGGGAGCTGGGACTTTACATAGACGCTTCCTTTGACATTGAGATAGTCCAGACACTCTGCGATGTAGGAGGAGTTCGGCCGCTGCGCATATTTACTGCGGTGAACGGTACCTGCACCCGCGGCTTAATCGCCATTGCGATTCCCGGCTTTCCGTAGACAACGGCGTGTTCTCCGAAGAGGAAGAGTTTTCCGGGCGCACTCCAGGTTGCCATCAGACGACCTCCATTGCTGCGTATCCGACGACCTCGCGCATGTCTCCTGTGACATCGCCCGATGTTGTATAGAGAAGTGTTCTTGCCTCTTTTGCACCGAAATGCTTTCCAATTTCAGCCATCGCCGCAATGCACCCGTAGCCGCACATCGAAGGACATATGCGGGAAAGCTCCGCGTAAAACCGGCGGACATCCAGGTTTTTCACCGCGGAGAGGACGGTTAAGTCATCTTTTTCCGCTTTTTCCGCCGGGACATAGTGAGAGCAGTCGCCTGATGCGACGACAATAAAGTCTTTACCTGCGGTCTTTTTGAGGTCCTCAGCGGCAGAGATCACCGCTTCTGCCACCGCGTGCGCACCCGCTTCTGACTGGTCTCCGATCAGAATCGGGAGGACCTGCGCCTGCGGGAAGCGGTATCTGATAAAAGGCATCTGCACTTCAAGGGAGTTTTCCTGACGGCGAAGAACCGCATTGTTTTTGGGAAGATAAGTTGCAAGGGCCTCTGCAAACTCCGTATCTGGATTAACCGGACCAAGGGGGGTCTCCCAGGAGAAGTCGGAAAACGATGTCGGGTATCCCTGATGTCCGGTCCCGATGATGACAAATGTTTTATCGAAAGCAGAGCTTACCCGCGCATACGAGAGAGCTGCGGTCTTTCCCGAGTAGATGTATCCTGCGTGGGGGACTAAAATCCCCGCGGGATTCGAGACAGACGCTGCCGTAGCATGGAAAAATGAGTCTGTAAGGCTGCGTAATCCGGAAGCATCATCCGGATAAAACATACCCTGCAGTGTAGGAACACGCGGACAGGTATCCCCTGCCGTATGCTCCGCCGGTATTTTCTGTATCATTTATATGATGATGGAAAGGATTCCTTGTTTTCCATCGGACGCATCAGCCGTTTGTTCTAATATTGATATAATATTGCTATGGCTGATTCTTATGGTACATTATTATTCGCCGTACTCACTGATAAGGTTTGTGAAGGAATGCCGGACCGTGTATTCTCTCTTTTTCCGCGATACAAGCCGATTTCCGGTTAACTGGTGCCTTTTTCCAGAAATCCCTCGCCTGTTACATCATCGTTTAACACAATGTACTTTCCTGTATCGAGCAGAACAACCTGCTTTCCCGACTCAAGACGGACAAGCCGTCCGTGATGAACGGTCTCCGGCCGAACCTCGCTCTCGGGAGAGGCGGAAGAGCTGAGAGAAACAGAAGATTCCGTCCCTGCGCCCGCCTGCTCCGGACCCTCCTCCAAAGATGCGGCAGGGAGCTGCAGGGCCTGCCGGAGCTGTTGGAACTGTTTGGACTGCTGGACCTGCTGAACCAGTTGGACCTGCGGAACCTGTTGAATCTGCCGGACCTGCCCTTCCTGCGGAATCTCTTCCGGGGGCAGAATGGATAGATACCGCTCCGCCTTCTTAAACTGCCCCAGAATCTGCCGTTTGGTAAACCGGTGATAGGAACGGGTCAGATACCCCTCGTGACCTGCGAGCTTCTCTGCAACCGATCTGCTCGCGTAGAGGGAGAAGCGCGAGATAAACCATTTCCGCGTCATATGCCAGTGAACAGCCCTGATGCGTGCCCTGCCCTTTCCGGATGAGAGCGAATCAGCCGCAAAGCGCATCTGCCGCTCTGCCGCGGCGCAGGTGTAGGGGAAGAGGAACTCGGACTGTGTGCGTCTCCGTTCCAGATAGGACTTTAATGCAAGGGAGGCCTCGGTTGTCAGATACACAACCCGGGACCGCTTTGTCTTCGTATCTGAGGCCGGAAGATAGACCTCCGTGTAGGTCTTCTTCCATGAAATATACGAAGTCCGAAGCGCCAGGGCTTCACTCAGGCGAAGACCTGAACCCAGCATAACCAGAAGAAGCACCCGCGACCATTCCGTGGTCAGTCTGTCATAGACAGCACGAAAAAGGCTCCTTGTAAGCTCTGCCTCGCGGCGGACCGACTCGACCGGAGGGATTTTTGTTAAAGACCCGCTGCCGGTCTCTTTGCGTCAGAGCGATTCCGCAGTCATTTAACCATGTGCAGACCAAACGTATGTAGAGGTTCGCGGTTGCCGGTGCATACTGCCTGGAAAAATTCCCTGCTGCCGCGTACAGGTCGTTTATGACCGGCCTTCCGGAGGCTGTCTCTTTCAGATAGGCAAAGGCCGCCGCGTCCAGGCCCTCTGGGGTGTTCGCATCGACGGAAGAGACGTGAGATAGGAATTTGTAAATCGCATCCCGGTAGTTTCTGCGTGTCTTGTCATTGTCATAATACTGAAGAAATGTGCTTACTTTTCTTTCAGCAGACGGTTCATGAATGTTATAAACCTCATTCATGATTTTATGTACACTCTTGATATACAAATATTTTTATGAATAAAATCCGGTAAAATTACATCAGGGAAACTATGTGACTTAGAAAAAAACAGAACAAAAAAGTGTCAGAAAGAATCCTCTGACACGTTTTATTCCTCCTACGTCTCAAGACCGCTCGTAATCCGCCTCTCAATAATATACGGGAGCGCAATACCAAGCAGAATAATAACCACCCCGACCCAGCGGAGAGCGACAACCGACTCCCCGATGACGAGAGCTGCCAGGAGAACCTCGAGCGGGAGTTCTGCCGAGTTGAGAATCGTCGCCATTCCCGTAGAAATCTTCGGTGCACCGACCGCGAGGAAGAAGACCGGGATTGCAATTCCGAAGATACCGAGCGGAATCGAGAACTGCAGGGCATCAAAGTTCATAAAGGCCGCAGCAACCGTCTCAAATCCACCGTAGAACACGGCGATGAATAAGATGACAAAGACGAGAGCCACAGTTGCAATCAGGAAACTCTTGTGAAGCGGAGGCATCTCGGTCTCAATCTGTCCGGAGAAGTAGACAAAGAACGCATAACAGCATGCAGCAGCAACACCGCAGATGATTCCTGCCGGGTTCATCATGGCAAGCGAGAGGTCTGCTCCAAGGATTCCTCCTGCGAGAATTGTTCCAATAAGGATAACAATACAGGCGATGACCTTTCCCTTCGAGGGAAGCTTTCTTCTGGCGATGGATTCAACGACCACTCCTATCCACGAGTACTGGAAGATGAGAATCACGGCAAGCGATATCGGAAGTCCGAAGACCGCAAACGAGTGGAAGTAGAGAATCGTTACGAGCGCCATTACAATTCCTGCGATGACCATGAGAAGAACACGTTTTCCCATCGGTTTGGTGCTCTTTTCCCGCTTCGGCTGCTTTCTCTGGTAGACCAGCCAGACGATCAATACGATGATACCAAGGATTACCCATCCGTAGAAGAACTTCCCGACCAGGAGAACCGGCAGGTCAAAGCCGGACATGATGACGAGAGTTGAGAGGACGGCATAGGAACTGGAGGCTAAAAGCACCAGAAGTGATGCAAATAAAACCTCTGAGGTTATTTTATTCGAGCTCATAATCTGTTTTATCATCTTATTGGATGTGCAGTTATATAAAATTAGCTTAATCTAACTCCATTTTATTATTTTTATGTTTACGGACTGTATGCTTTTATTAAATAATCGGGAATTATATTTTGATTGTCATACAAGATGAGTTGTTGTTCTGATGAAGGGAGGAGGTATATTGGGATATTGTATATTTGCGGATGTTCGGCGGCATCCCGTGAGTTCTGAGGGTTGCTGTATTAGTCAGTGTGACACCTGAAAAAAGGAACCGCAAATTACCGCAAATTTTTCCGTTTTCCCAATCGCATTTTCCTGCGTCGTTCGGCTACAGGACGCTTATCGCGTCCTGTCGAGACGCCGAACTCCTTGAAAATGCGGGAAAACGGGGAGAAAAATACCGGATTTGATTCTATTGGTTTTATTTATAATATATGTCAACCAGCCCGCCTCTCTTCTCAATAATCCCGTTTTCCCGCATTTTCCAGACGGGAGGCGCCTCAGCAATGTGCGATTAGCACATTGCAGCCTCACGACTGAAGAAAATGCGATTGGGAAAACGGAAAATTTGCGGTAATTTGCGGTTTTTTCTCTCAGACCCACACACCCTCAGCTGCAACAACCCCCGGAACACACCATGATAATAGTATAATTATGTTCCCCCCCGCAATCCTGCTAATCCAATATTATATCTGTCCTGACGTCAAATACTATAACAATATGGCAGCATCGGCGGTCACCGAAGAACAGGCGTGTGCGGAGATTGTAGAGAGTATTCTGCAGAATCCCTCCCGCGCCGTTCAGGACTGCAAGCTTTCTGTCTGCAGAAAGTACGCGCTTGATGCGATGCCCAAAAACTCGGCGATACTAAAAGCCGCGGAGGCGCTCCACCCCGAACGGTATGAGGAGCTTCGGGCGCGTCTTCTGGTAAAACCAACCCGCACCTTATCAGGCGTGGCACCTGTAGCTGTCATGACCTCCCCTGCCCCCTGCCCGCACGGCAAATGCCTGCCCTGCCCGGGAGGCCCCGAGCACGTGTTTCACTCGCCGCAGAGCTACACCGGAGAGGAACCGGCAGCCCTTCGCGCACGCCAGCACGACTACGACCCCTACCGGCAGGTCATAGCCCGTCTCGGTCAGTTCCGGCTGCTCGGACACCACGTGGACAAGGCGGAGCTCATCGTGATGGGAGGGACGATGACCGCACGCGAGCCTGCGTATCAGGAATGGTTCATCTCCGAATGCCTGCGGGGAATGAACGAGTTTTCAGGAACCGCCTCTAAGGCCGCATCCCTCGATGAACTCATGCTCGAAAACGAAACATCCTCCGTCCGCTGTATCGCGGCTACGTTTGAAACCCGCCCCGACTGGTGCCGGGAAGAGCACATCAACCGGATGCTTTCATTCGGTGTTACCAAAGTCGAGCTCGGCTTCCAGCACACCGATGACGAACTGCTCACCTTAAACAAACGCGGGCACACCGTAGAAGACAGTGTTGCGGCAAACACCCTTCTCCGTGATGCGGGAATCAAAGTCGGGTTCCACGTGATGCCAAACCTCTATGGAAGCAGCATCGAGCGGGATAAACAAATGTTTGATACGCTCTTTTCCGACGAACGGTTCCGCCCGGACTTCCTTAAAATCTATCCGACGCTGGTCACCCCCGGCGCCGAACTCGAGGAGCTCTGGGAAAAGGGCGAGTACAAAACCTATGAGGAAGACGAGCTGATATCTCTTCTCGCGTACGCCAAGTCGCGCCTTCCCGAGTATGTGCGGCTCCAGAGAATCCAGCGCGATATCCCGGCAAAGCTCATCGTCTCCGGCTCAAAGCACGGGCACATCAGACGGATGGCGCAGGAGCGGTTAAAGGAACAGGGAGGCGCCTGCCGCTGCATCAGATGCCGCGAAATAGGGCGAAGGCCCTCGGGAGCCCCGGAGCGTGACGAATCCCTGGTCTACCGCTGCTGCGGCGGAACGGAGCACTTCTTATCAACCGCCGCGGGGGATGCCCTCATCGGATTTGTGCGGCTCAGATTCCCGGGGACGGTCTTCCGCGAGGAACTCGAAGACGCCGCACTCGTTCGCGAACTGCATGTCTACGGAAGCATGGTGCCCTTAGGCGAAGCTGCTACGGGGACCGAGCGGCAGCACCGCTCCTTCGGGAAAAAACTCCTCGCACGGGCGGAAGAGACCGCCCGCAGTGCAGGATACCGCAGATGCGCAGTCATGGCAGGAATCGGAGTACGACCCTACTACAAACGGCAGGGTTATGAACGAAAAGGGCCCTATATGGTAAAGGAGCTCTGAAAAGAATCATGAAGCCTGCAACCATAAACTTCCTGAAAAAGCGCTTTTCCGCGTACTATAACGGGGAACAGAAAGGAGCAGCGGCAGTCTATACCCCATCCTCCATTCAGCAGCGGGAGTGGGGATTTCTTTTCTTCAGCGAAGCGGGCAAGGCCTCCATGTCGCGCCATCGGGCATTCACGTCCGCCGAGGATTTACAGACCTATCTGAAATCGATGGTCCCCGCACATGTCTACTACTCAACGGCATACTACGCAAACCCCTCGGGAGCGCAGATGGCCGATAAAAACTGGCTCGGGGCAGACCTCGTCTTCGACCTCGACGCAGATCATATCGTCCGCGGCCCCTACGACGAGATGCTCTCCCGGGTCAAAGAGGAGCTCTTCAAACTCATCGACATGCTGACAGGAGAACTCGGGTTTTCCAAGCGGGATCTGCAGATTAATTTCTCAGGCGGACGCGGCTACCACATCCATATCCCGATCATATCAGTACGAAGCTGGGGAAGCGAGGAACGCCGCGCACTTGCAGACTACGTATCAGGAACAGGAATCTCTGCGGAATCCATGTTCTCCGACGGCGAGATGAAGGGCTGGAAACTGCGCTTTTATGAAGCGGCGGATGAAGAACTCACCCGCATCTCCTCTCTCCCGCCCGATGAAGCAAAAAGCGTTCTTGGCGGCATTTCCGGATTTAACGAGAAAAACGCCGTGCCTTTTACAAAAACCATCCCGCACCTGAAAGAGCAGCTTCAGCAAAATCCTTCATCTTTGAAAAACAATACATTACTGAAAGCGGTCCTTGACTGTGACAACCCCTCGTTTAAGGAAAAGCTGCTCTCCCGCGCCGCCCAGACCGATGAACCGGTTACAACCGATGTAAAACGCTTAATCAGGTATCCGGGCTCCCTTCACGGCGGGTCAGGCATGCGTGTTGTCCCGGTCGACATCGAAGACCTGGAAGAGTTCGACCCGTTAATCGATGCGGTGGTCTTTTCCGAGACGCCGGTTACCGTGACCTGCAGTTTCCCCTTAACCATGAAGATGCTTGATAACACATATACGCTCGAAAAAGGCGTAAACAAAGTCCCCGAAGCCCTTGCGGTATTCTTATGCGCGAGAGGCATCGCCGAGTACGGGAGTGATATCTGATGGCACGGCTTACGATTTCGGACCTGCACGGCTATCTTTTAGATGAGCGGAGCACCGGGTCACTGTGCGAGATTCCTGCAACACTCTATGAGGAAACTGCAGCGGAAATAGAGAATCTGCGCGTGCAGGTCACCTCAATAAAGGACCCGTTCTCCGAAGGAGTGCAGAGTCTTATCAAGGAACGCGAGAGTCTGCG
>JAGHSU010000144.1 GCA_018065685.1 Candidatus Methanocorpusculum equi
AAAAGAGTGCACCGACCGGGATTCGAACCCGGGCTATTGGCTTGGAAGGCCAAAGTCATGCCTCTAGACCATCAGTGCCTGTCTGCTTTGCGTTATATACATTATCTCTCGTCAGATATAAACCTGCCGAAAGATTTCAGGGAAATGTTCGGGGAAAATGTTCCGGGAACTAATCCCTGGAAAAATATTCAGGGAAAAAATTAGTATCCGCGAATCTCGGCGCGGACCTTTTCCAGATTCTCAATACGCTTTTCAAGGGTCGGGTGGGTCGAAAAGAGCTCCAGAACCGACTCGCCGGAGATGGCTGGGGTGATAAAGAACGCATTCAGACCGGATACCTCTTTCTTCTTTTTCGGAGAGACATCATCCGAAGCGCGGCTTAATTTGCAGAGAGCCGATATCAGGGAGTCCGGGTCCTGCGTCAGGTAGCCGCTTCCTCTGTCCGCAGCAAACTCCCGGTAACGGGAGATTGCCATCGTCACCATGGTTCCTACAATGTAGATGACAAACGTCACGGCTATCAGAAGAATGTAAATAAGAATTCCCGGGCCCTCGCTGTCGCGCATCCCGCCAAAGAGAGCAATTATGAATGAGTTGTGCAGAATAATTTCAGCAAGCATCACCGCAAAACTTCCGATGGTCATCGTAAGCATGTCGCGGTTTCTGATGTGTGAAATTTCGTGAGCCAGGACGCCGCGCAGTTCCTTTTCCGAAAGGAGCTCCATAATCCGGGGGGTTACTGCCACAACCGCATGCCGCGGGCTTCTTCCGGTTGCAAATGCGTTGGGAATTGAGGTCATTGACGGGTGCATGATGATACCAACTCTTGGCATGGGAATTCCCGCTTCTTCCGCGAGCCCGCGCACCATGTTTACTAGCTTCGGATTCTGTCCGTCCTCAAGAAGCTGCACATGCATTGTCTTCTGCACAATCGCATCTGAAAAGAAGAACTGAACAAAGGCGGTTATAAAGACGAGTCCGTATATGAAATACAGCACCGGTCCTTTTATGAAGGCGGTGGCGACGGCTATTATTGCTACATAGAGGGCCAGGATGATGAGCCATGCGGCAAACTGTCTGCCGACAAGACCCCAGTCACGTTTCCATATCATAAGTACTTATTATTCGTATTCGTCATGTTAAAAGGTTTTTCAATGCGGTTACTGAAAAGAGCACTTTGTATGGGCAGGCGGTTCTGCGGGAATGGATGGTGTGCCGGATGCGTGGTGGTAAAGAGATGAAGAAGAAAAAAGATTGGTGTTTTTCAGGGGAACTTCGGCAGAGTAAGGCTTCCGTTTTGAACCAGCATGACGGCAGCTACTGCTATGGCCACTACAAATATAAGCAGCACGATGAGTGTCACAATCATCTTTTTATTCGCTGTCTTTCCGCCCTGTCTCTTCCGCGGCTGTCTATTCTGCTTTGGCTCTCCTCTTACCGGGGCATTTTCAGCATTATGGGCGTTTGCCTTCTGCTTTTTCCCGCACTTGTGTTTTTCCCGGCATTCCGGACACAAAACCGCACCGCACTTTTTGCATCTGCGAAGCTCGCTTTTCTTCCAGATTTTTCCGCAGTCATCACAGCGCAGCTCATCCTCTGCCGGTTCAGGAATGGTGTCGATTACCGGAGATGCTGCAGGTGCTGCAGGGGCGACAGGGGCTGCGGGTGCTGCGGCCGGAGCTGCAGCAGGGGCTGCAGGAGCCACATATACAAATACCGGCGGAGCCCCGGTCTGACCGGAGGCTCTTTCCGGGGCATACTGCGGCTGCGGCGGATACACTGCCTGCGGAGCGGGTGCCGGGGCAGAATATCTGTCATCTCCGTATACCATCGTGTCGTCATATCTTTTAAGGTCGGCACTTCCGATACCTGCATCCCCATAGTCGTTAAAAGAGATGCGCCGTCCTTCGCTGTCATACCGCTGATAAGAGCCGAACGCAGGCTCTCCTCTAAGGGATGCGCCGCCGATGCTGCTTCCGTCCGTATCAATGAACGTCATCTCTACACGGCGGCGCGGGGGTACCGCTCCGTCTGAGGGTGCCGCGCCATTGCTGTATCCGGCGGAGCCTGAGTCATCAAAGCCGCGGATAACCGCCGGAGGTACAGTACGGGGTGTTTCGCGGCAGTCATGAGTTATACGGCACTCCGGGCAGAATGATTTGCCGCAGGCTCTGCACTGCTTAAGCATCTGTTCTTCAAAATATCTGCCGCATCCGTCGCACTTTGCAAGTTTCGGACCTTCTTCAAATAATTCTCTGTTGTCCATGGTCTCCTCGGAATCGTTAGGGGTAACTGCCGAACCAGGCGTTTATATTCATTTATTTTGTTTGAACGTATTAATATCTATCCAGATGACTCCTGTATCCTCCGCGGCCATGCCGACTCTCAGTAATTTTTTGTAGTATCCCGAAATTAGTTCACAAGTTTTTGACCAATCAAATCCGAAATTATGTTTTGTTTCAAGAACTATCCAAAAATTGGTCCTTGATT
>JAGHSU010000008.1 GCA_018065685.1 Candidatus Methanocorpusculum equi
GTCGCATGAAATGAGAGACGGGACAACAATGCATGCAACATGCGCTCCCTGCCCGGTCAAAGATGCGCGAGGGTATGCGAAAGCATCCGGTGAACGATATCGGTTAACGGCAGGGAACAAACCCTGTTCTGTCAAATCCCCCTGTACCAAATCCCTCCGTTACAAAACCCAATCCGCGTTTTTCCGCCGTTCATTCTTTCCGCGGGGCAAAAGTGCTGATACCGCAGAGTCACCGGTTGTCTCCACCATTTTACTGATTGCCGTAACCGTTGCTCTTTGTGCCGCGGTTCTGGTTTTCTGTCTCGGATTTTTCGGAGGGGCATTTGACGAAGAGCAGGTTCCGGAGATTTTAAAGATAACAGACGTGTCGCATTACTCGGAGGGGCATCTTACCTATGCAGGCAAAGTGTCTCTGATAAATGCAGGTGATGCTGCTCTTGAGAGCAAAAAGTACGGAGCATATCTTTATGTCAACGGAGGAGACCCGAAGGCAGTTATTGAAACATTGTATGCACATGATTTTATTCCATCACACCACCGGTCTGTAAAACTCATCGGCGGCCTCGGGCCAAGCGGTCTTAAATGGGATATCGGAGAAACCGGATACTTTGATTTTAGTGACCAGCTCATTAAACCCGGGGATATCGTCCGGATTGATGTCTTTGAGCGGGATTCGGAGAAGGTTGTAAGCAGGTCGGAGTATAAAGCCCCGCTGATATGATTTATATTTATTATACTCATTATACTAAGCAGAGGGTTAAAATAAATCCCGCCTAACTTCCGGACTTCTCTTTTGCTACATCAAGCAGCGCCGTAAAAAAAACTCAGCGCGGTCTCATAATCCATGAACTGATCTGCATTCTTCTCCTTATCCAGATGTTTGACAACAGCGGCTTCAGGATGGAACTGCAGCCCGAGAACAAATGACTTATCCGGGTGTTCCAGCGCCTCAATCATCTCAACATCTGACGTCTCCGATACGGCAGTAACAACAGCCTTTGTTCCGTCCACAGTCAATACTGCCTGGTGATGCCAGCAAGGGCATCCTGTAAGAGTTTCTTTTCCGGTAATCTGATACAGAAGGGATGACTTGTCTCTAATCCTCACGGTCGTTGGTCTGTAATCTTCGGATACGTCGGGGTCTTCCGGATTGAATCTGTGTTCAAAATGATATTCTCTGTTCTGTGCGGAGATATAAGCAGGGATATCCTGAATCAGTTTCCCGCCTGAAACCACACACAACATCTGCATCCCGCGGCAGATTGCAAGGGTCGGGATATCGTGCTCAAGACAGTACTTCATAAGAAGATAATCGGAGACGTCCCGCTCCGCATTAAAGCCGGTTTCAACAATATCCTGCGGATTCAGAGATGGTAAATACAGCGTTGGTGAGATGTCTTCCCCTCTGGAAAAGATAACTGCATCGATATTTGCCAGAACCTCCAAGGCATTCGTAGAGTCCGCTGATTCGGATTTAACTGCCTCTGCCGCATCTGCTGTCAGATATCCGTCCTTAGTCAGATACTCTGGTGAAAGGTGTTCTCCCTCATACCTCAGAGCACCCGAATAAACCTCTCCGAGCAGAACCGGGATTCCTCCTGCTTCCGCGACTGTTCTGTATGTCTCTTCATAGTATTCAGGTTCCGAATCCGGAACCCATGCGATTCCGACATAAATATCTTCGGGGGTTTCATCAGATGTCACATTCGCAGAAGAACTGCTGTCCATGACACATCCTGCAGCCGCGATACAGGCGGTTAACACCGCGAAGACACAAAGCAGCAGAATAATACGTTTTTTCACAGAGACACTCCTTAGGAAACCCACATTAATCTGCTCTTAAAATGGTTGTTTTACCGTATTAACAGTTTTTATTTTTATTACCGGCACTGCATCTATGAAGCCGCAAACCGGATTCCCGGGTTCCCTGCGTTTCTCCCAGGATACATCCGGGGCCTCCAAATACGAACTCTTATCCTCCTGCAGAACAAATAGATAGATATTATGCCAAAACACTGTGAAACACCCGTAAAACAATTTATCCCCCGCGGAAACATGACGGTAAACGAGCTGATTACCGAAATGGGACATGCAGGGGCCTACAACGGAGGGGGTCTCTTCCACGCGGTCGAAGTCTATGAAAAGATGCTCCGCGACCCTGATATGACCAAATTCTTCGGACTCTCGGGAGCAATGGTCCCTGCGGGAATGGGGGGGGTTGTCTCGACCCTCATTGACAAAGGACACATCGATATCCTGACATCGACCGGAGCAAACCTGACACATGATGTCATTGAAGCAATCGGATGCCACCACTACCATGGAAAAGCAGAATGTGATGACTTGGAGCTGCGCCGCGACGAGATTAACAGAATCTATGATATCTTCTTACCCAATGAAGCATACGAGGAGCTCGAAGGATTTATTCAGGATGTCTACGGAAGTCTTCCCGAAGAACCGGTCACCATCAGCAGACTTCTGCGGCTCATCGGAGAGCAGCTCGATACAGGTATCCTCGCCTCTGCCGCGAAAAACGACATCCCTGTCTACTGCCCCGCGTTCCAGGACTCGGTCCTCGGTCTTCAGTACTGGATGTACTCCCAGTTCCATAAAAAGACTATTCTCGATGCAATAGGCGACATGCATCAGCTGTTAAACACTGCATTCAACGTGAAAAAAGCAGGAGCAGTACTGGTTGGAGGCGGTGTTCCGAAGAACTTTACCCTGCAGACGATGCTGATGACCGAAAATGCATTCACCTATGTGATTCAGCTGACAGGAGACAGACCGGACCTCGGAGGTCTTTCCGGAGCAACACTGGATGAGGCAAAGTCCTGGGGTAAGATAGGCGAAGGAGGGGTAGGAGTTACCGTCTACGGGGATGCAACAATCACACTTCCTGTCCTGACGTCCGCTGTCCTTGAGCGTCTCGGGGAGTAAACAACTTCTTATTTTTTATACCATCCGGCTCTGATCCGGTTTTGAACCGGATATATAACTATAAATCAAAAGAACTACCATTCATATCCACACATGCTGAACCATCACTCCCGCCTCGTACGATACCTCCCGTGCCCTGTTATCATATTCCTGATAACGCTGCTCTCCATTATCGGGCCGTTTTCGACGGACATGTATCTTCCGGGGCTTCCCGGAATCGTGGAATACTTCGGGACAACGGAAGCGATTTTAAACATCACCCTCTACGGATTCGTCTTCACCCAGGCACTTGGTATCCTCTTCCTCGGACCTGTAAGCGACAAGTTCGGCAGAAAACCGGTGCTTGTCTTAAGCATCCTCGTCTACATCATATCAAGCATCTGCTGCGGATTATGCCCGAATATTGCGACATTTATTGTCTGCAGAATCATTCAGGGATTTGCCGCAGGGGGACTTATGGTCATCTCTACTGCTCTTGTCAAGGACTGCTTTGCAGAAAGTGTCCGGGACACCGTCCTGACGCTTGGGATGGTCTTTTCAGTCATAGGGCCCATACTTTCCCCGATTCTCGGTTCATGGATAATTGAAGCTGTAAACTGGCAGGCAACACTCGTATTTCCGGGACTTTTAATGATTCTGGGGCTTATCCTCTCGCTCTTCCTCGGTGAGTCGCTGCCGGCAGATGAAAAGCATACGGGAAGCATCGTGAGTGTTCTGCTCCGCCTCCCGGTTCTTTGTAAAAACAAACACTTTACCTATTTCCTGTTCTCCATGGGGGTCTTTGCCCTGCCGTTTCTGGCATACCTTTCAGTCTCCTCATACATTATGATTGACGGCTTCGGGGTTTCGATGTTTGAGTACAGTCTCTTCCTCGCGGCAAATGTGATCATCGGGACCATCGCGATGGTCGTCATCAGAAAGTGTCTGAAAAACAGGCCGCGGGTTCTTTCATGGCTTGTTCTGGTGCTTGCCATCGCAAGCGGGGTACTGATGCTTCTTTTCGGACACTATGGGGCATTTGTCTTTATCGGATGCTTTATCCCCTGCGGGATTGCGGCGATTACCTCACGCCCGTTCGCTCTTGGAATTCTCCTGAGACAGTATGACGGAGATACGGGATCTGTTTCGGCTCTATTTAACTTTGTCCTCATCTTCCTCGGGTGTGTCGGGATGTTTCTCGGGACACTTCCATGGCCTTCGTATATCACGGGGCTTGGTATCTGTATTCTGGGGACGGGACTTGTCGCGCTGTTCTTCTGGATTCTGCTGACAGCAGGGGGAATGAAACTTAAAGGGATGAGATAAGGGATAAGATAAGGGAGACCGCGCACAGAGGCTTGCCCCGGGATGCAGGAATAGTACTTAGTGCTTATTACCAGGGTTTCATGGTGTGTTTATACAGTCCGGAATGGGGGGGAGGCATAAGGAAAAGTAACGCCCGGGATAAAAGATAAAAACCGAAGGGTGTTACCTCTCATCGTACGAATAGATGGAGAGTGTCAGATACCCGGGGCAGCATCACCAAAACAGGTATATCCCCTCCACTCCAATAATATAGTACAAAACATGACAACCATCCTTCAGACCGCACTCGACCTTACCGAAGGAAAACGGGCGCTGCAGATAGCAGAAGAAGCAGTAAAAGGCGGAACAGACTGGATAGAGGCGGGAACCCCCCTTGTCAAAAGCGAAGGGATGAACATCATACGAAGCCTTAAGAAAGCCTTCCCTGACAAACGTATCGTAGCAGACCTCAAAACCTCGGACACCGGAGGACTCGGGGTCGAGATGGCAGCAAAAGCGGGAGCAGATATCGTCTGCATCTTAGCCTCCGCCGATGACGCGGTAATCCGGGACGCACTGCGGGGGGCAGCCCTCTACGGTGTTGAACTCATGGCCGACATGATGAACGTAAAAGACCCTGCTGCACGTGCAAAGGAGCTTGCCGAAATGGGTGTTCAGATAATTAACGCCCACGTCGGAATCGACCAGCAGATGGGGGGGAAAAATCCCCTGGACCTCCTCGGGGAGATTGGAAAACTTGGCGTAAAAGTAGCTGCTGCAGGAGGTCTTACGAAAGAGACCGCAGCAGAAGCAGCAGCCGCAGGAGCAGATATCGTAATCGTCGGGGCATCGATTATCAAATCCGCTGATGCGGAGAAAGCAGCCCGTGAAATCCGGACTGCAATCGATGCGCCGGGGCTGTGAAAAAACGGACTATCACCCGCGATGAAGAAATCTACAGCATCTTAGAAGAAGTATCGGCACCAAACGTTACAGATGCCATGTACCGGAAAGGAGCGATGAAGGGGCTATCTGTGCGGCATGTTCCAAAGAAGATGATTGGGAGAGCTGTAACCGTGCAGACCTTAGGCGGCGACTGGTCAAAGCCCGTGCAGGCAATTGATGTCTGCAAAAAAGGAGAAGTGCTTGTAATCTCCAACGATGAACGCTGCGACATTGCCCCGTGGGGAGAGCTTGCGACCCGTTCGGCACTCTTCAGAGGAATAAGCGGCATCGTAATCGACGGGGCAGTCCGTGACTGGGATGATATCATTGAACTGCCGGTTCCCGTCTATGCAAAAGCAGTGCAGCCGAACGCAGGAGAACCGAAAGGATTCGGCGAAATAAATACGGAAATCTCCTGCTGCGGACAGACTGTCCGCCCGGGAGACTGGCTGATTGGTGATAAATCAGGAGTTGTAGTCATCCCGAAGGAGCGGGCATATGAAATCGCACGGCGTGCTGCAGAGGTACACCGGACCGAAATCAGAATCCGTGCCGAGATTGAGAACGGAGATACCTTAGGTTCGCTCCAGCAGCTTTTACGGTGGGAGAAACACTGATGGGGCCCTCTGGAAAACCCCGCGTATCGGACCCGAAAGACCCGGTTCTCTGGTGCAAAGAGGCGTCATCCCGGCTGGAGGCGGGAGACGACAAAGGAGCGCTTTTCTGTTACATGGAAGCCGTAAAAATCCGGCAGCAGTCGGCGGACGTCTGGTTTAACATCGTATCACTCGGAGAAAAATGCGGAGAGCGGGCAACTGCCTTTGCGGCAACGGTGACCGCGGAAAAACTCTATCCAAACGACTACCGCTTCCCCGCGGAACAGGCACGGATGTTTGCCGGGGAAAAGAAATATGCAAAAGCGGTTGAAGCAATAGAGCGTGCTGCAGCAATCAACCCCTATGCCCCGGTGCTCCTCTCAAACAAGGCAGGATACCTCCTCTTCGCAGGAGGAAACGAAAAAGCCGTGGATGCAGCAGACGCTGCTCTTGCAATAGACCCTGCATACGTTCCCGCATACCTGCACAAGGCCCATGCCCTGGTAAACCTCGGGAAACTGAAAGAAGCGGACGAACTCCTCGAAGCGGCAGCCTCCGACCCGCGGGCACGGAAGATGCAGGCAAATATCTGCATCAGAATGCAAGAGTTTACCCGTGCACGGGATAAAGCAGCGTCCGCCGCGGATGAAAACCCCGAAGACGACGAGGCGTGGAGTCTTTTAGGTGCTTCGTATGCATACCTGGAGGAGTTTGAAAACGCAGCAGATGCCTTCGGACAGGCAGTGAGACTGAATCCGAAGGAGAAATCATATCGGGCAAATCTTGCTGCGGTAAAGCGGGAAAAGCGGTAGACTTCGAGCATGAACAAGCGGACTCTTATCATATCAGCAGTACTCCTCATACTGCTCTTTCTCCCAGTTGTCGTCCCCGTTTCTGCGAACTGTACCGGAGCATACATCGGAAAGGATGTGACAGTTGACGGTGCAACAATAATAGCACGAAGCGATGATGCACACCCGATAGGTCCTAAATCCTGCGTCCGTATCTTTGAACGGGTTGAAAACACACCCGGAAGGTACATTGAAGGATTAAACGGCTTTATCTGGCCGCTTCCGGATACCACATGGAAATACACCGCTGTCCCTGAAAGTTCAGGCGCTGATAAACAGCTCTGGGGAACTGGGACTGCAAATGAATGGGGGCTTGCGGTCTCGGCAACAGTGACCGCCTATTCATGTGATGCGGCGCTGAAAGCAGACCCGGATGTGGAAGACGGAATCGCAGAAGAGGTAATCTCCACGCTGCTTGCAGCCTCCTGCAAAACCGCACGTGAGGCAGCAGAACTCCTCTGCAGAATCATCGACGAAAAAGGAACATCACAACAGAACATCATTATGATAGCAGACCAGGATGAGGCCTGGCACATCGAAACGTACACAGGTCATCAGTACGCTGCGGTAAAACTTCCTTCTGATAAAGCAGCCGTGTTTGGAAATGAGTTCATGCTCGAAACACTCATCCCATACGATGAGGTCATAACATCGAAGGAACTCTTTTCACTTCCAAAGGAGCACGGTTTTGCAGAGTACACAAAAGACGAACTCAATCTCTTTGACACCTACGCCGGAAAGGGCAGACTCGCTGATTATGCAAACCTGAGAACATGGGGAGGACACCGGCTTCTTGCACCGTCCACTGCGGGAGAATACAATACAAAGACAAAGTATCCGCTCCTTTTCACACCGGATAAAAAGGTAAGTGTGGAAGATGTAATTGCAGTCTTCCGCGACAGATATGAGGGTACTCCTTACTGCCCGGAGACGAACGGAAGTGACAAGATCCGGGTCATCGCAACAGAAACCGCATACACCGTCCATATTATACAGGTATATGACACACTCCCAAAAGAGATGGCAGCGGTCACATGGGCATGTTTATCCAATGCATCGTACGCTCCGTTCATCCCGGTATCAAACTACTCGACGGAAATCTCCCCGCTGTATGCAAACACCGCAGACATTAACGGATACGATGAAAACACAGCGTTTTCGCACTATAAGCAGCTCAACGCTCTGGCAGCACAGGACCATGCTCTCTATGGAAAAGGTGTACGGGAGTACTGGGAACTCGCTGAACGATATCTCACCTCCACATACCCGGAGTTTATCAGGTATGCGGCAGAAATCAGCAAATCCGACAAAGAGACTGCAAAAAATCTGATAAACAGCTTCAACACTGCAGTCCAGAATCAGGCGATTTTTGACGCGGACAGGCTGTTTGAAGATCTGATGTGGTACATTGTACAGAACACCGACACGCTGAAGTATAAGTTTTCGTATAAAACACTGACATACAGTGATGAACCGGTAGAGATAAAACCGTTTGTTCCTGACTTCGATGCGGCCTTCTTCGGAGAACTGTTCGGATGGGATATCTCATACACAGATGAGAAGATGATAATGGAAAAGGATGGAAAGACGATTGTTATCAGCGCTGAAAAAACCTCAGGATATATTCCCGGGAGCGGTGAAGAAGAGGGGGAACAGCAGCTTGGAACGGTCACAGTGAACGGACGGGAGACTGAATACACCGCTTATATGAAGGACGGGACAGTATATCTTCCTCTCACCGCTTTACAGGAGGTAAACTCCGGTGATATGTATCCGGTACTGACAGATGCCGCAAAGAAAGAGGCAGCAGAGAAAACAGGGAGGCAGTCCCCTGCATCCCCGCTTCCCTTCGGAATCGTCATCGCGGCACTGGGAACTGCCGGAATTTTTGCACTATGCAGAAGAGACTGATATACGAATAAAATGTAAAAGAGGTAAAATTATGCATGAACTGAGTGTACTCCGGGAGATTGTAAAGATTGTTGACCGGGTGGTGAAGGAGAATGGAATTCAAAAGGTAAAACACATCACACTGGAAGTGGGAGAGGCATCCGGATTTGTGCCAATGTACCTGACAAAACTGTTCCCCGTAGCAGCGGATGCCTATCCCGCTATGCACGGGACAAAACTGATTATTGAGATGGTTCCGGATAAGGGACTTGTGGTTAAAGATATAGG
>JAGHSU010000080.1 GCA_018065685.1 Candidatus Methanocorpusculum equi
CTGTGACTCTGCGTTCTGTGACGCTTCCTGCTGTTCCATTACTGATACCTCCTGATAACATCCTCGTAAACGGAGGACGCAAGATTCAGCTGGTCGATTCCCACCCGCTCATTGACGCCGTGAATCGTCTCCAGCTCTCCCGGGCCGTACTCGACCGCATTAAACCCGGCGCACCGGAGAGCCCGTGCATCAGATGCCGCCCACTGCACCATCGGTCTGCAGGAGATTCCATAGGCCCTTCCGACACACTCGCAGACGGTCTGCACAAGCCGGGAATCAGGGGAGGTAAGCGACGCATCCGAGGCCGTAACAGGGACAATCTTTGCATTCCGCGGAAGAAGGGTCAGAAGCTCGCGGGTGATTTCATCCGCGGTAACCCCCCACGGAAGACGCATGTCAAGAAGCACCTCGCACTTCTGCGCCACGATGTTCACCCGTTCCCCGCCGCGGATTACCCCCGGATTGTACGAGATATGGCGGAAAATCTGCGACATATCCTTATCCCTGCCGCCTTCCGCCCCGCGGCTCTCTCCCGCGACCACTGCCGAATAACTTAAAATCTCCTCAAGCTCCCGCGATACCGGCCATGTCTTTGCGTGAAGCACCTTGAGCCGCACCAAAAACTCCGCGGCCTGCATAACCGCACTGGTTCCCGCAATCGGATAGAGAGACGAATGGGCCGGCTCTCCCGTAAACTGCACGGTGGCCCGGAAAAGCCCTTTTTGTCCGATACAGGGTGCGTGTGCGGGGGTGGGTTCTGCAATCAGGCAGTCGCAGGGGTGGATTAAGTGCTCTGCAATAAGGCGCCGTGTCCCGTTCGGCCCTCCGCCTTCCTCGTCGCAGACAAACGCGAAGGAAACATCAGGCGTCTCACATGCATCCGCGATACGCTTTGCCGCGGCAAGGACTGCGGCAACACCTCCTTTCATATCCGAGGAGCCGCGTCCGTAGACCCAGATTCCGTCATTCATCCCGGAATACGGGTCATGTTCCCACCCTTCAGAAAGGGCAGGGACAACATCGATGTGGCCGTTAATCAGGAGTTCATGACTCTGGTTTTTGGAACAGACATTGGTCTCATCCTTCTCCCCGTAAGTATAGAAAACAGGAACGCCAATCTCTTCCAGGAAGTCTCCGATGTACTCCGCACAGTCCCTGGTGTCTCCCGGAGGATTTTCGGACCGGATTTTTACCAGGTCCGAACAGACGGATGCTGCATCCATCGTCAGGCGCTTCCCGCCTTAAACTCGGCAAACCGCTTTGAAAGGAAACCGTTCGGATACATTCCGGCAATAAACGCCTGACCGAACAGGTCATCTGTCATGTCATGGAAGAACTGCGGCATGAGCGGGCGTTTGTCGTCTCTGTCGAGGACAATCCGGAATCCCAGGTAGCCGCCGTTTTCGTCCGGGTCATACTCAAGCTGCCAGATAATAGGCGTGTTTTCAAACTCGTCCCGGTGGTTGTCGCGAAGCCAGAGCATGAATGCAGGGAAGAGCGCATAGTCTCCCTGTTTTTTCACGTCGACGCGGTATCTGAGATACTCCGCGGTCATGGTGCATTTGATGGAGTCCGCGTTCTGCGCCAGAGCGGATAAGGTATAGTCTAAGTGTGCGATGGCGTCTATCCAGTAGAAGTAGAGGACTTTGTCCATTTCAGAGGGGCTTTCGAGGATGAGCGACTTGCGGTAGAGGTAGTCCATCTCTCCTGTGTATTCATTTCCGGACATCATATACCTATAGATTGGCTGTTGAAGGAAAAAAGGATTGGTATCTGTGGCTGCTGTAACTGACGGTGCGGATTGAAACCATAACCTGCTGTTCCCCGGTCATACACATACACTAATAAATTATATTAGGCAGAGACTACAAATTATAATAATTTATCACTGGAAAATTCCATACGTATGGCCCCCCCGCATCCGCAAAACACAACACAATCCTCAACCCCACCGCAGTCGGCGTCATCGCGGCAATTATATCCGCCTTAGCAGAGGCACTGTACACGCCGTTTACCAAACTCATATCAGCAGATGCGGGACTGATGATGTCAGTCGCCTTCATCTTCTTCGGCTCAGCATTCGGGATGTCAATTGTACTGCTCTTCGGAAGAAAATCAAAAGCAATCTTTGACCCGAAGCGCCATCTGCGAAAAAAAGATGCAGGAATACTCCTCGGAATCATTCTGATTTCCATGGCGGCATTCACCGCTGCAATCATAGGATTCCAGCAGGAGACAGCAGCGACATCCTCAATTCTTCAAAACGTCGGAACCGTTGCAACAGTCCTGTTCGCGGCCCTGTTCCTGAAGGAAAAAATACCCAAACGGCTCGGAGTAGGAGTCGCCTTAATCGTACTTGGCAGTCTCGCCCTTGCAGTGACAAACCCGGAAACATTATCCTTTTCGACAGGCTCTCTTATCATCATCGGAGCATGCCTTCTCCTCGGCGTCCTCTACATCCTGATGAAACTCCTCTCTGAAAGAAACCCCATTGAAATAACAATAATCCGCGGTCTCATCATTGGTGCTGCGGCCCTCATCATAGCATTCTGCATGGGTGAGTCCCTCCCCTCTCTCCCGCAGGCCTTAGGGCTCATGGTAACAGGATTCATCGCCTGTGGTCACTGCCCGCTCTTTCTGATGTATGCCCAGAGACATCTCGGTGCGGCAAAAGCAGGAGCAATCTACGGCATTTATCCGCTTCTCGGGGTTCTTCTTGCAATCCCGATTCTTGGCGAGGTACCCGGTGCTTCATTCATCGCAGCCCTGATTTTATTCCTCCCCGGAATGTACTTTGTCATCAGAAAGAACAGCGGGGAAACAGCTGCGGAGGCAAAACAGCGTGATGAACCGAGAGAGGATGCAAAATATCTTCAGTCCATCAGCGAGGAGAGAAAGGCCGGCATGAGAAACCATCTTACCTCGTTTGGTTTCCTGCTCATCGCAATGTTTTTTGTGACGATGCTGATTGACCTGTTGAGTTCCGGGGCAGGTTCTGCAGATGCCGCAGCAGATTTCCTCTCTGCCGGAAGGTTCATCCCCGGTCTTATTCTGGGAATCCTCACATTCATCGTGGGAACAATCCTGCTCATCCTCGGGAAACGTGTTCTGACGGCTGTCACATTTATCCTGGCAGTACCGCCAATATTTTCCTTTGTGTTTACCGGAAATATTCCGATTCTGACAGCAACCGCAGGAATCTTCGCCGGCATCTTCGCCCTGGTTCTGCTGACCTCGAAGGACCCGAATAAATATGCATTTGCTGCAGTGAACGGCCTCATTGGAGCAGTTTTTACCTCTCATCTCTTTAACAGTACAGTATGCAGTATCATTATAGGCATTGCTGCAGCGGTTCTCATCTGGCTCTCCTTCTCCTGCGGGACAGGAAAACTGCATCATTCCCTCTCAAAGCATCTCACTGAAGACAGTGAGATGACCTTCGAACAGTGCGGAGCAATCATCGGCTTTTTACTGATGGCAAAATCAGCGACGACGGCTGTCGTTTACGGGTATCTCTCAGATCCATCCTTCTACAATCTGGATTCGGTTTTATCCCTCGGAGTCATTTACGCCTGCATAACTGCTTTCGTGGCGGTAATGCTGCTTTTCATCGGAAAACGGCAGATGACAGCCGTGTATTTCTTCGGGAGTGCAGTTGTCGTGGTATTAGATCTGTTCTGTGAGGGTGCGTTTGAATACCTGCCTGTGATTTTCCCGCTGGTGTTTGCCGTTATGATTATTTCACGAGGGCGTACTCTCATCCTCCCGACTGCTTTCATGATAGGGGACACCTTCGCAACACTGCTGTACACGCAGCTGGAGGCGTTCCCTGAAGTTCAGACAGCAATGCTTCTCTTAAGGATAATGTCTGTAGTAATCGTCACCTATCTCTCCTTTGCCATCATTTCGGAAAAGCCGAAACTGCCGGTGTTTTAGAGAGAGGGAAAACGAAACGGACTGTGTTCCCCGCGGTTTTTCCGATTATGGTTCAAATATGCGGATTATATTAGGGAGAAA